>JARRQQ010000508.1:0-3932 GCA_037381725.1 Sedimentisphaerales bacterium | reverse complement strand
CGATGTTTTCCGGAGGGGAGAAAAAATCACTTCGTTAGCAGCCGTTGGCGAAGTCCCCGAATGGGACACTCAAAACCAGCGACCAATGACTAACAACCACATTATCGACAGCGCTACGATTGCACTTTACTTCTAAATCCAAGTTCTTCACTTTTCCTGGCCCAGCACCTTGCCAAGCCTCTACTATTCCTACGTTATCGGGCAGTAGAGGTTCGTCCTTCCGGACCATTGCCGAGATTTCGTTCAAATAGTAAACTGGACATGGGATTCGCGGCTCTCTACGGAACATCTCAGGTGCAGCGATGAGCCACGAGCGATGGGCTTTTGCGTGAGAGGAGTTTCTTGTTGTGAAGTCCGATCAGGAATTGATTGATCTGGCGAACAGAGGCGATCCGGAAGCGTTCGACGGGTTATACCACCGGTACCGCGATTGGGTCTACCGCCTGGCCTGGCGATGGACGGGCAATCACGAGGATGCGCTGGATGTTCTGCAAGAGACCTTTGCCTACCTTCTTGGCAAATTCCCGGGTTTCGAGCTTACCGCCGCGATGACGACCTTCTTGTATCCGGCGGTCAGGCATATATCGGCGGCTATTCGAAACAAGAGACGTCGGTTCACCTCTGATGATAAGCTTTTCGGTGAAATGACGGCTCGCGAAGAACAGGGGCAAACGGACCGCGGCCGTTCGGAATTGGCTGCTGCTTTAAGCGCATTACCCCGTGAGATGCAGGAGATTCTGCTGATGCGATTTGTCGATGAAATGAGTCTTCAAGAAATCGCTATCGCTCTCGATACGCCGTTAGGTACGATTAAGTCCAGATTGCACCGCGGCTTACGAGCCCTGCGGGACGACCGCCGGACGCGAGACTATTTCCTCGAATAAGCTGACGAATCCTGCTCGCTGAAGAAATTTGGAAAACTTGAAACCTTTTGACCCCTCTGGACGCTTAACATTGCGGAGCCTCGATTATGGATGAAGAAATAGAACATTTTGACGAGAACGTGAACGTGCGAGTTTCTTCAAAGCTCTCCACAGATCTCAACGTCCTTTTTGAGCCAAGACGTCCGGTGCCGCCGGAGGTAGACCGGGCTGTATCCGACAAGATTCGCCGGCATTTAGTCATCCAGCAGCCAGTCGAAGACAAACGCCGGAGATTCCGCTGGGCGGCTCTCTGGAAGGTCGCCGCGGCGGCGGCCGTCGTCATCTTTGCCTTCAGTCTGGACCTCACAGAAAGACCCAAGTCTACGACCGAACGTCCTGGTCGGGCTGCTCAAGCCGCTGACATCGACCTCAATGGCCGGGTGGATATTCTCGACGCCTTCAGGCTGGCTCAACAGATTAAGAACGCTGACCAGGTTAAATCAACGTGGGACATGAACGGCGACGGCCTTGTGGATGATAGCGACGTCGATATGGTCGCCCTGGCCGCCGTCCGTCTGGACAAGGGAGTCTTATAATGAGCAAAACGATCGTCATCATTCTAACCAGCGTTTCTGTCATGGTTCCCGTCTTGGCCCAGCAGTCCGCTCAAGACGGACCGGGCGTACGTTTTGCGCCGCTTCATATTTATATTGATTCCGGCAGCCGGTCTCTGGCGGCTTATCAGTTCGAGCTGAAGACAACCGCCGGGCAGATCAAAATTGTCGGCGTCGAAGGCGGTGAGGACAAAGCATTCAAAGAAGCGCCCTACTATGATCCCGCTGCTCTGACCAGGAACCGGATCATCATCGGCGCTTTCAACACGGGCAGCGACTTGCCGACAGGACGAACGCGAATCGCAACGATCCATTTGCAAATCATCGGCGAGACCAAGCCGGAATACGAGCTAAAGCTCACGGTAGCCGCTGACGCAAACGGTAAAGAGATCCCCGCCGAAATCTCATACGAACAAGGAGAATGAAAGTGAAAAAGAAAACACTGATCGCCTCGATTCTTCTTAGCCTCACGCTCGTCGTATTAGTCGGTTATTTGCTCGCGGGCTGCACGTCAATACAAGATCACCTGGCCGGTCAATCGGGGGAGCCATCGAACGAGAAGGTGGTCGCCTCGGAGAAAGAACAAACGACTGGGCCGCTTTCAACTCCACAAATCGCTACACAACCGTCACCGGAACAACCGGAAGGCAAATCGGAGGTACAAGCCGAAGAGACACCTTCCAATATGCGAGCTGATGGACAGGTCTTGTCGCAGGCACGTGAGGAATCTGATACTTCTTATGACGTTGCTGACCAATATGAATTCAACGTGCTGTTCGATCCAGAACCTCATACTCCTATCATAATGCCCCCCGTGACGCCGCCAACTCCGTCGCCGACCACAAAGGAAGCACCGGTGCTGGGTGATATGCCAATTGCAGGCGAGACGTTTCGCACAGATCAAGATTACGATGGCCCTGCCAGTCGGTATGTATGGAGCGGAAAGGCCCAGCCAACGGAAATCAACCGCGCGACGCCGAACCGCCCCCGGGGCGGATATCCACGCCTCCCGGTTGCTTCGATGAGTGTGGGGAAGCCTCGTAGTCGTACATCGACACCCGCGAAGCTGATTCACGTTTCGGCAGATGAGATTTGGGTGATCGCCAAACCGGAGACGCAGGCCGTCCCAGCTCCCGCAGGTGAGGAATCGCCCGGTTGCGGAGCGATGTTAGCCAAGCTGTCCAAAGAGGACAAGAAGATACCGCTGCCTCTCAAGCACACCGACGTGAAAGGGCAGATCAGCGGCTACATCGCCACCGTTGACGTTACTCAGGAGTTTCACAATCCCTACGATGAGAAAATCGAAGCGGTCTACGTGTTTCCATTGCCGCAAAACGCAGCGGTCAACGAGTTCATCATGACCATCGGCGAGCGTCGAATTCGCGGCATTATTCGTGAGCGAAAAGAGGCCGAGAAGATCTATCAGCAGGCCAGAAGCCAAGGATACGTCGCGTCGCTTCTGACCCAGGAGCGGCCGAACATTTTCACACAGAAGGTCGCCAACATCGAGCCGGGCAAAGCTATCGACGTCAATATCAAATATCTCAACACGTTGGCCTATGTGGACGGCTGGTACGAATTCGTGTTCCCGATGGTCGTCGGGCCACGTTTCAACCCTCCCGGCACTACCGACGGAGTCGGCGCCGTCGCGCGCGGCAAAGCCGGCATCTCGGGTCAGAAGACCGAGGTCCAGTACCTCAAGCCGGGCGAGCGTAGTGGCCACGACATTTCATTAGCCGTGGATATCGACGCCGGCGTTGCTATCGAGCAGGTGACCTGTTCCAGCCACGTCATCAGCAAAAGCTCTACGAGCCCTGAAAAGCTGACCCTCAAGCTCAGCAACCTCGACAGTATTCCCAACAAAGACTTCGTCCTCCGCTACAAGGTCGCGGGCAAGACCGTCAAGTCGGCCCTCGTTACACACCGCGATAAGCGAGGCGGATTTTTCACACTGATGCTGTATCCGCCGGAGAATCTTTCACATCTCAAACGCGCCCCGATGGAGATGATCTTCGTTCTCGACTGTTCCGGCAGCATGAGTGGCAAGCCTATCGCCAAGGCCAAACAGGCGACACTGCGCGCTCTGAAGCAATTGCAGCCGGACGACACGTTCCAGGTCATCCGCTTTTCCAACAGCGCGTCGCAATTCGGACCCGATCCCGTCCCGGCGACGGAGGAAAATATCCGCAAAGCGATTCGGTACGTTGATAATCTTCATGGCAGCGGTGGGACCATGATGATCGAAGGCGTTAAAGCGGCTCTGGATTTCACTCACGATCCGAAGCGGTTTCGCTTAGTCTCGTTCATGACCGACGGCTATATCGGCAATGAAGCGGAAATCCTCGCCGCGGTCCACGAGCGTCTCGGCGCGAGCCGAATCTTCAGCTTCGGCGTCGGAACGTCCGTCAACCGCTACCTGCTCGACCGGATGGCCAAGCTCGGCAAGGGCGCCGTA
>JARRQQ010000507.1:8928-9385 GCA_037381725.1 Sedimentisphaerales bacterium | reverse complement strand
TGCCTATCGAGACGGTGGAAGGGAGGCAATCCATCCAAGGCTTCACATGGGCCGACCGAGAAAACTCACAGCGCATGAGGAAGACCAACTGCGAGAACGTATGCTGGCCGGCCCAACAGCCCAAGACGCGGTCTGCAGTCTGAGAGGCGAAGATGCAGCCAGCGTCCTTCATGAGGAATTCGGCGTGCAGTATAATCTGCCGGGGGTCTATGTGCTTTTACATCGTTTGGGCTTGTCCTGCCTTGTGCCCAGACCTCAGCACAAGAAGAACGACCCGAAAAAGACGCATCAATGGCTTCAAGACGCCCCCCTTTTGTCGAAAGCGTGCGAGAAGAAAGACCGGACAAAACCCTAGAGATATGGCTTCAGGATGAATGTCGTATTGGTCCACAAGGGCCCCTCACCCGGTGTCGGGCCTCAACGGGCTCCCGGCCGACGGCTCTCAAGCAAACCGAAT
>JARRQQ010000507.1:0-8898 GCA_037381725.1 Sedimentisphaerales bacterium | reverse complement strand
TCGGAGCGGTTAATCCATTGACAGGGGCCTCGTCTGCGTTGCTGGCGCCGACCGTTAACACCGACTACATGAGCCACCCTTTATCAGAACGATCACCGGTCCGCTATACGCCGCCGAAGTTTTCCCCGATATTTTGCGTCCAGTGAATGCTTCTGTTATCTTTTCAAGACCGCCCTCCAAGAAAGGGTGGATGTATTCCGGAGCCGGGCCACCGCCAAAACCATCCCGAATATCGATGATGATGCCTTCCGTTCTGTCAAACCAGACGGCTGCTTCGAACACGCCACGCATTTTCCAACCCAGTAACCACCCCAGACGGATATAGGAAAAACGATGACCCTTGTATTCAACGGACTTTTTCGACCGTTCCAGCGCATCCTTCTCGAACATCTGTCTCTCTTTTGCATCGATGGGTGTGATCTTGAGCTCTTGACGGCTCGATTCCAAAGGACTCCACTGAATCGCGACTCTAAGCTCGTGGCCATCCTCATTCTCAAAAGAACGAATCGGATGAAAAGGCTTGCCATTGACTTCCACAATCCAATCTCCAAGAACAATACCGGCCTTCTCAGCCGGCGAAGATGCAAGAACCGCATTGACAAAATAACGGCCATCAAGCTGTTTGGTAACGACACCGATGCCCGTCCTATGAGGATTAGCATGAGAGGAATAGAGTCCAGGTAGGCGCTTATCCAGTTCCGACGTATCCATGACATTATCCTCATGCACAAGGTCGCCACTAATCAGGGCCGCCTGCAACGTGTAATATGAAGGATCCCACTTTGTATAATAGTACGTGTGAGAGGTTTTGAGTTCCGACAGCATTTGGTTGACTACGGCAGCGAATGATCCATGGTCTTCAGCCGCTAGAGCCTTTGGTCGATAACGTTCCCTGGCATCTTCCCAATCAAGGCCATTGAAGTTCGGGTCCCAGAACTCCTCGTTGATAATCTTCCACACCCTATCGAAGCACTCACTCGGATGAAATGGTCCACTTTCAACTGAAGCACCAAGCGTTCTCGTCCGGTTGGGATCAGCAACGTCCCTTCGGTCCGCACTTTTGGCAATAGAAACACAACATACCAGGACTAAGCTTGACAACCTAACCATCTTTGACATTAGTGTCCCTTCCCGTCCCTAAACAAAATGATGATAATCTACATTCCATCCTAAGTAGTGCGTCTTAGACCTCTTCAATCGAACCTCAGCAGATAAGCACTGGCTATTGTATCTTTAAATTATCCAGGATTTGCTATCTAATGCCATAACTGGCACTCCTGCAAGCGACATGGTCAATAATATCAAAATCGAGCCTCAGAGCGTCCTTGCGTGCTCTACCCATTGGGTTCTCCCGCAGAGAATGACTGAAACTGGCTTGAGTGGTCTCCATAAGCTCAATACTATCAAATTGCAGTCCAGGTGCCACGAAGTACTTGGGAAATCCGGGCCTATGAAATTCCTTATAGCAGGCATCTACAGGACCTTCACAGTTACAGACGCTCGGGTTTATACAGACTGCATGAACCGTGCCGGAGCCCGTCAAGCGCGCTGCAGATACGGCGGCCTCCTTTGTTCAAGACATCGGTATGGATCATTGTCGCACCTCGATTCTCATGCCCCGTCAATTCCTGGTTAGTTCGGACGTCATACTCGGCTCCAAGCAGAGGCGTGGGAGGGGGAACATTTCCAGTACTCCGTCCTCGTCGGAAGCTGATCTCGTACATCACCGACCGAGACTGGGAAACGTCAAGTTCAAGTACCTGCTCCATACCGCGCGGAAATTCGCCATCCCCCCGCTCGATCACCTCGACAAAATCGAGGTGACCCGACGGGCAGGTCATACCCGATACCTAAAAAGCCTCGCCACAGGCTAATATTGACGTAAAAAACGGCGAATTTCTGTTACGGAATCCATTCGGCGTCGTCTATATGGATAGACAGACAGTGAAGATGTAGAGGGTGCGCCCTGATTTTGGTGGATGACAGATGCCCGAAATGGAACAAACGTCCCGCCAGAAAAGCAGAGCAGCGGGAACAAATGGGGCCGTTGACGAGAGCCAGCTTATGGCCCGCCTGCACAAGGGCTATGCCTCTTTGAAGGATCAGGTGCATAACGTCATCGTCGGCCAGGAGGACGTGATTGACTCGATGCTCTGCTCCATGCTTGCCGGGGGGCACTGTATTGTCCAGGGCGTGCCGGGCCTGGCCAAGACGATGATGGTTCACGCGATAGCCGATGCGATGAAGCTCCTGTTCAACCGCATCCAATTCACACCTGATTTGATGCCGTCGGATATCACGGGAGCCGACATTATCCAGCGTGATCCCCAGTCGAAAAAGAGACGCTATGAGTTTGTAAAAGGCCCCATCTTTGCAAATGTCATTCTGGCCGATGAGATCAATCGCACGCCGCCCAAGACGCAAGCGGCGCTCCTCCAGGCGATGCAAGAGCGGGAAGTCACCGTGGCCGGGCGGACCTACAAGCTGGAAGAGCCGTTCTTTGTGCTGGCCACACAGAATCCCATCGAGCAAGAGGGAACGTATCCTTTGCCGGAGGCGGCCCTCGACCGTTTCATGTTCATGATCTATATCGACTATCCCACGGCCAAGGAAGAGCACCTGATCGTCAAGCAAACCACGACGAGCAAGAAAATCCACGTTCAGCAGGTCTTGAGCAGGAACGATATGGTGCTGTTTCAGGAGATTGTCCGGATGGCGCCCGTCAGCGACGTGGTGATCGCCTATTGTATCTGTCTGGCTCGCGCCACCCGCCCTACTGATACATTAGCCACGACAATGGTCAAGAAATATCTCAAATGGGGAGCCGGGCCGAGAGCGGGTCAGTATATGACACTCGGCGCCAAAGCCAGGGCATTGATTAACGGCCGCGTCACGCCGAGCTTCGATGACGTCAAAGCGGTCTGCAAGCTGGTGCTCAGGCATCGTATCATTCCCAACTTCAACGCCGAAGCCGACGGCGTCAGCGTCGAAGGAATCCTGGACGACCTCATTAAGAACGTCCCGATACCAAAATAGCAGGAACAACTATGCGTCACAGAACCTTCTTACTCGTGGCCGGCGTGTTGTTTTGGGTGAACGGCTTCGTTGTAGCCGAACAAACGATAGGAGGGGATTCAGGTAAACTAAGCCGCGACGCCCTCTCTGCGATGGAGGGCAATCAAGCCACCCTGGATTCCATACGCACTATGCAGGCCACGCTCACGAAAAGCAGCTCGCACTCCTTTTCCGGCAAGAAAGGCTACAATCTAGAGGAAAGACACAGGATCGTTTGCGACGGCGATCATTTCCGAAAGGATCAGTTGGAGACCTGGTTCAGGGGAGCCGATGAATACAGAGGGTATGAAAAGGCACTACCTATTGGGCAGGTGGACATCGACTCGGCGCAGTTGAACATAGACTACTTCCCACCAAATAGCAGGGTCTTCGTCCGGCCTCCGAAATGGAGCGAGAGCTATAAGATCAGAACAAACGACCTGATGAAGTATCAATCTGCGCGCGGAGCGACTCTGAAAGAGAAGACCCTGAAGATATGGGTCGTTCCCTCAAAAGGGTATTGCATCAAGAAAATGCAAGATGGCTCCAAGGGCAAGATTGATGATGAATATACAACAACGCTGAAGGAATACTCGCCGGGCACCTGGTGGTTTGGCACGGTAAAGGCCACAAAAAGCACCGGACTGGAGACCGTCGTTTGCCGGTTGTCCTTGGATTCATTGATATTCAATGCACCTCTCGATCCGGATGTCTTCACAGTCTGGGGACTCGATATCACTTCCCGGACCACGATCACGGACGAGATGCAGGGCACAACCTCCACGCTGGCGATCGACGATGCGAAAGAAGTGGCAACAGATCCAACGAACTCATCAGGCAAAACAGTGAAAGTCGGGCTGGGGATTCTGGGACTGACTGTCGTGACTTTTCTTGGCATTTTCGTCAAGGGCAAAAAGGCTTGCCGAGAGCAGCGGTTTTTGAAATGGTAGTTTGACGTGGCGCAAAGCCGGAAATATCTTGATCCAGCGTTTTTGAGCACGCTGGGCAATATGGACCTGGTCGCCCGTTGCGCGGTGGAGGGATTCTTTTCGGGTCTACATCCAAGCCCCTTCCACGGCTTCAGCGTCGAGTACAGCGACCACCGCCAGTACCACGCTGGCGACGAGTTGAAGTTTGTCGATTGGAAGGTCTTCGGCCGCAGCGACAAACTGTATATTAAACAATTCCAGCAGGAAACCAATACGACGGCTTATATCCTCCTGGACAGCAGCAAGAGTATGTCCTTTTCCGGCGACGGCAAGGTTAGCAAGATAGATTACGCTTCTTTCTTGGCGGCGGCCCTGAGCTACCTGATGCTCAGCCAAAGCGACAGCACCGCCCTGATACTTTTCGCCGAGACCGTCACAAAGCATATTCCGCCCCAGTCGAAACGCACACATCTCAACACCATCCTGGCGAGCCTGCAACGTAACAAGCCCGCCGGCCGGACCAATCTCGCCGGCGTTCTCCACACCATCGCCGAAACGACTAAACGGCGAGGCATTATCATTCTGATCTCCGATCTGCTCGACGACGAAGATGACGTCTTTAAGGGCCTGGCCCATCTGAAGTTTCTCAGACATGACGTGATTGTTTTTCATACGATGGACCATCAGGAGCTTAATCTCGACTATGAAGGTCTGATTCAATTCGAGGACCTGGAATCCAGAGAAAGAATACGCACCTTCCCGCAATCCATGCGAGAGGGCTATCGTCAACGAGTGGCCGAGTTCCTGGACGAGATCGAGAAGACCACCGGCAACACGGGCATCGACTACTGTCTGCTCGATACATCCAAGCCGCTCAATAGAGCATTGGTGGCGTACTTGGCTAAACGAAAGAGACTGATGTGACTTTCACAGAGTGGATATTTTTGCTGGGCGGGCTTGCGGTCGCCGGCCCGTTGATCTCCCGGCGAAAGCTTCGCGATCTGCTGATTCTACTGCTTCGCTGCACCATTATTGTCCTGATCGCCCTGCTCTTCGCCCGGCCCATCCTGCATATCAGGCACAAGCCCGAGCAAACCAAACACACATATTGCCTGGGTCTGGATAATTCGATGTCTATGGCCTACGCGGATGGAGGCGGCACCTTTTTTGACGGACTCGCAGATTCAGCCGTTGACTACATTCGCTCGGCAGAACCTGACAGCTTGTTCAACATCTGCGCTCTGGCTTCGGGTGATTGGATGCAGGGTCTGAGCAAAGAGGAGGCTCTGGCCGAGGTCAAGACCCTGAGAATCGAGCCCGCCAGTGCGAACGTCGGGGACTTTCTTTCGGGCCTCGGCCGAAACAATCGAGCGAGAGACCCGGACAACGAAACATCCGTTTTGGTGCTCAGCGATTTTACACCCAATACGTTCGACCAGTTCGTCCAGGTCGCGGAACCTATCGCAGTTGATGAAATCGATTACAAGCCAACTCTCCCATCGAAGCCCGTCAACAATGCGGCTATCGTTGAGGCTCACGTCGAAAGTGCGGCTGAAAATATACTGACGGTGAGCGCCGTCGTCGCCAATTGCGGGCGGACTACACAGAACCGGCAACTAACAGCCAAAACGGGATCGAACGAGTCGGCTCCCGTAGACGTTAGCCTGCTCGAAAATCAGCGTGGTACATATCAAGTTCGGTTGGACATCAGCGCCGCCGGAGGAGAAACGACTTTCTGGCCGGTGGAATTGAGCCTGTCAGAAGGAGACGGTCTTCGAGTGGATGATACGTTTTACCTGGCGGTATCCATCCCCGGACACAAAAACGTGAACGTGCTTCTGGCTGGCGACAGCGAATATCAAATGTTCCTCCTCAAGACGGCAATAGATACTTTGTCGCGTACAAAGTCCTACAATACTTTGAGCCTCAGACAGGTGTTAGTCGGCAATCTCGGCCCCTCCGACTTGGACTGGGCCGACGTGGTTATCTGCTCGGCGATCACGGATCGGCTTGGCTATCTGGCGTCAAACCTGAAGGACTTTGTTAGCGGCGGCGGCAAGCTGATATTCTTTGTGAATGGATCCGTCGCACCTGAGGCGACCAAGCAATTGTGGCGGCAAGGTGTTCTTGCCGCCCTTCCGGGAGAATATGCCCGTGGGCTAACATACATCCAGCCGGAACCATGGGACAATCAGGCTTCAGGCGTGGATCATGCTGCCGAAAAATCTCTATCCAATTACAGAATCGACAAGATTCTTCTCAAGGGCTACCTGGAATGCGAGCCGCACGCTGAAAGCCGGTGTTTGTGGCAACTGCGAAATGGCTCCGGCTTTGTCTACCTCAAAACCTTTGGCGCCGGTTGCTCCATCCTTGTGAATACGAGTGCGGACGATTCGCTCGGAACGCTGACCAAAGCGAACGCATCCGTCGCTTTTTGTCAATATTTGTTGGGTCAAGACAATCAGATCGGGGAACACTGCTCCGCCTCTGACGAACGGGTAACGCTTCCCGTCCCAGATAAGCCGGCGTCATCCGGCACACAGCAAGAGTTCTGGATCGAAACGTGTGACGGCAAAAAGCGGCGAGCCGCCGTGGCTGATTCGCTCTTGCTCGTACCCGATCCGGCCGGTATCGGATGGGTCAAGACGTTAGGCAAACCGACATTGTATGCGGGGATCAATTTGCCGCAGGGCGAAACGGATATGACTCCGCCGAGCGCTGCGGAACTGGACGAGGTTATGAAACAAGTATTTGTGACGGATTCAGATGGAAGTGTTTCTTCGGCAGACGTCCTGGGCGATAAAAAACCCAAACCCATCTGGAAGATCGTCGCCTGGACAATCATCGGTTTGCTCCTGGTGGAGCCGGCCGTCGCAAACAGGCTGAGGCGATAGAAGAGGCTCGGATATGGCTGAAACGGCACAGGATAAACTCGACGCCCTTGTTGCCAGGGTCAGTAAAGTCAGGCGATGGCTCGTGACACTGGCCGTCTTGAGGGTAGCGGCGCTGTGTCTGGCTTTTGTCTCAGTTTACGTCGGCGTTTATGCCTGGCTCGATCACCGGGTGAATTTCGGTCAAATGGGCAGGGTCACAGCCATGCTTCTGCTCATCGCTGGGCTTGCTCTGCTTTTGCAGAGGTTGGCGAAGCGGCTGCTCGGTCACGTCTCTTGCAGCGCCGCGGCAAACTACATCGAGAACAAACAGAGTTTCAATCAGCAGCTTGTCACGGCGATTGAGTACTACGAGAACAAACAGGATTACCCCTACTCCACCGCCCTGGCCGAACAGCTTGTCTTACAAGTGGAAAGGGACAGCGCGGAATACAGGTTCGACGCGGCCGTGCAGAAATGGCAAGGCTACGTGCTCGGCGCCATTGTCGTACTCGGTCTCGCCATTGCCTGGTTCTACGTCAAGGACAATTATGTTTATTTCTCCTCGTACTTCGCCCGTCTCATTCGTCCTCTGGCCTCCGTTGAGGCGCTGTCACCAACGCATCTTGAATCCATTACGAAGAACCTCGTTGCCGAGCCGGATTCCGAGGTAACGTTCACCGCCGAGATCGAGGGCCGCGCGCCCGAATCGGGAGAACTCGTCGTAGTAGGTTCTGAATCAGAAGATGCAGAAGGTGACGGAAAACAAGAGGGTGGCAGCCTCAAAGCCGAAGGCTTTGGGGATAGATCAATTGAAGCCATCCCCAGGCTTCGCTTGAGGCTGCCACCCATCAATGAAGGCCAAACGGCGCGATTGGAGGCGTCCAAGTCTTTTTCAAAACCGGGACAGTTCAAATACCGCTTTGAAGCGGGATCGACCTCGACGCCTTGGCATACGTTGAATATCTCTCCGGCCCCCGAGATAGAAGGCATGACCGCCCAAGTGACGTTACCGAGACAGCCCCCCAGGAGAAAATGGGTCAAACCTTATACCGAGCAAATTGAGAAGAATACACTCGAAGTCATCCCCGGCAGCAGCGTCACACTCAACGTTCAAGCGACGGACAAACTCAAAGAAGTTGTGGCGACCGGTCTGGACGGCAAGTCGAGAGCGAAGAGTCTGAACGGTGCAGAGCAGTTCGCATTTCAATTCACGGCGGACAAGAGTGGCTCCGTGCGATTTGACCTTGTCAACGAACCGGGCCTTACCAGCAATGATCTGCCCGGGCTGGAAGTCATCGTCAAGACCGATGAGCCTCCGAAATTCGATTTGCTTTCACCCGAAGGTGATTACCTGGCGACCGACGTGGCCAGCGTGCCCGTGACGTTCGAGGTAACGGACGATTTCGGCCTGGAGTCCGTGGAGATGTGCCTGGAGATGCCCGGTCAAGAACCGACGAGGCTTCCCATTCCGCTTGAGGAGGGAACTCGCAGTAAAACGTTCACCCATGTGATCGAACTGGAGGAGTACAACCTGCACGTCGGGGACAGCGTTTTATTCTATGCCCGCGCAATGGACGTTGATACCGGCTCGGCATTAGCCAATCGGACGTCGAGCAGCGAGGTGTACTTCATCGAGATCAGGCCCTATCGGCAAAACTGGCGATCGAAGCCGGGCGGCGGACCATCACCCTCAGGGTTACCCGCTCCCGTGGAGTTGCTGAACATTCTCGAATATACTCGGGCAATCGTGAAGAAGACGTGGTCCATCGCGGAGAAGCCGGATCCGACGGACGAGGACCGTTCCGGCCTGGAGTCCATCGACAACGACGTTCGGTACTGCGCTGAGCAACTAACCCTGATCCGCGACGCTTCCGACTACGGATTTACGGAGCCTCAGAAAGCCGTGCTCAATGCTGTTCTGCGGTGCTACGAGCAGGCCAGTGGATATTTGACCCGACACGAAGCAGCCTCGGCTATGACGCCGGAGAAGAACGCGTATCGCATCTTACGCAAATTCATCCTCGAATCGGAGCTGGAGCTGA
>JARRQQ010000506.1:0-3937 GCA_037381725.1 Sedimentisphaerales bacterium | reverse complement strand
ACATGCGAGGAACTGCTCCAAAAGTCAACAGTAGTAGCAGAGCTATGCAAACGTACAGGCTATAGCTTTTCCCAACGTCTGCAAATTCTTTTTTGGAATAACCAGAGAGCCTGCTAATATACGCGGTTGTGCGAATGATAGACATTATCATATTCTTTACTGGTTATCACATTTTGTGAAAAATAAAAGCGATATGAACTTATGACCAAAACAACTAATACGAGATTAATCAGCGCGACAAGAGGGGCAGGTATAAGAAAATATAGAACGTGAATCCCGCCTACAATTACATTCAGAAAAAACACCCATTTCCAGCCTTTAATTAATCCGACGATGAAGACTGTTTTCGCAGCTAACCAGGTTATTGCATAGGGATTTTGCGGAATCAAAAAAAGATTGTTTATACCTTCGAGTACTAACACTACAACAACAACCCATATCTGCCACGGAACCCGTTGTAATGAAGAAGGGACGTTATTATTACCAGCTACCGGGTGACTTTCTGACGGTGATTTCCTCATCGCTGAAAGCAAGTCCTGATATTCCTCCTCGGTTATCCTGCCTTCATTTTTTAATTTAAGCAGTTCCTCTTCCGATGATAAATTTTCGGTGCTTTCCATTTCTATCTCCTTGAAACTTGTTATGGATTACTATGGTTCTCATCGGTTTTAGGGAAAAAGTAATCAGTGCAAAGAAGTACCGGAACCAGAACAAGACAATCTGCGAGTAGTATAGTTATTCCCTGACCAAAACCTTTTGTAAATCCTACAATTGCGCCGAGTGAAACAAAAGCAATGGTAAGAATATACGCCCACTTGTGTCCAAGATAGAGACCAGCGAGAAGTGCCGCTGAAAGAGCTGCGTCAACTAAAACGACCGGGCCTGTCTTTGAAATATATGCTAATTTCATAAACACCATCAGGCCCAAACTGACCAGTGCGATCCATAATACACTGGGAACCTTCCTGTGTCTGATAGCTTCTTTCCAATCCAAAAATGCTTCTTTTGTATTCGGTTTGTTCATTGCAGAATGCAATTGTTTGTATTCTTCCTCGCTGATTCTGCCTTCTTCGAGAAGCTGCTTTAGCTCTTGTTCGGAAGTTATATTTTCCATTTTATTTCTCCCTATAGTTTTTCGAGTTTCTTTTTCGCTTCGGCCACCGTTATTTTGCCAGATCTGAGGCTCTCAAGAACTGCTTTTTTCTGTCCATCCATTTTTCTCAATTGTTCATAATTGGTAATTAGTCTGTCTAAACGCGTGCGTATTGCTGCATAACCCAGTGAGCCTGCTTCCTCCATTGTCTTTATGCTGAATCCCGCCAGAAGATATTGTTCCAGGAACTTCTGGTCTTCGGGACTTAGCTTGTCAAAGACAGTTGTGCTGAAATCGCCTTCTATTTTCACACCGCAGGAAGCACAAGCCATCGCCACAGTTTGCATAGGCAAGCCGCAGCACGGACAAAATGTTGATAATAACTTTTTCATAATATCTAATAATATTAGCTTGTTTTGAATCAATGTCAAGAAAAATTAGGGAAAAAACTAATATATCCAAATATTATTAGGTTTATTCAAACTGGTTTCAGCTTTTCAAAAGTGTCAATTATAATCACTTAAGTCACTTCAGGCATCAGCGGGCAAAACGATTTTGATGCAAACTTCGGAATCATAATTAATTCTTTTAATTGGCAGTTGACAACGCGGTTTTTTTATTGATAATCATTGTTTCCCGCCCGGGTGGCGGAATTGGCAGACGCGCCAGCTTGAGGGGCTGGTGAGAGCAATCTCGTGCTGGTTCGAATCCAGTCCTGGGCAATCATATCAATTGACTATTGACTATTTACGATTGACTATTCTCGTGCTTTCATGCGTCGGGTCGCCAGGGAATAGGCGTCCGAGGCGAGATTGGTCTCGGCGAGAAGCAGGTGAGGGTAATCGGAAAATCCGTAACGAAGCTGCAAACGATTCTGGGCTGACGGATTCTCCCTTTGCCTCATAGCCAACTTATAGAAAGACTGTGTCCCTCATGAGTCAATAGAGACCATCCGGAGTTGGCAACATGGGAAAGAGACAAAAAGTTGTCTGCTTTGTTGACGACGATCCTTCTGAAGTGGAGGCCTTCAATCGCGTTTTCGGAGAAGACTTCACTCTGGCAGTTGGTACTACCTCAACAGCGGTCCTGGACGAGCTATCGAAGAAAGGACTTAAGCCTAATCTCTTCGTTCTCGATCTATACTTCTCAGAAGGTCCGGCGAGTTCTGATAGTGAACGAGATCGGATGGTTCAACTGAAGAATGAGGTAGACAAGGCCCAGAAACGACTTTCAGATTATCTTGTAGCAATCCGCCAGAGCCGGAACGGCGGCATCGCCATTATGGAGCGTATTCGGAGAGACTACCCCACCACCCCCATTGTGTTCTACACTCGCAAGGGTACACTTGATGATGCCGTTGTGTGTATGGATAAGGGCGCAGATGGAGTCCTTCCCAAAGCTGCGCCAACGCATTTCAATCCCGGCTCGGACCGTCTAACCCAGATTCAACAAGCTGCACAGGAGCATCATGATACACTCGCGGAACGGTTTTCACGCATGGCATCGAGTCCGAGTCTCTTCAAGAAAGTTGTTCGGCTTGGCACACTCATCCACAAGCTCTGGATGAAAGCGTGATTCCGATATGGGAGTCAGGCCAAAAGCCCCCCGGCGTCCGTCTCGTTCGTGTTCCATGTGGCTTGCCCAGTACGATATTGGGACCTGCTGCAAGACACAAGGTGCTCTGCCGGTGTCACACTGCAGGACTCTCAGGATGAAGTAATCCTGAAAGTAGTTACGTGAATGTTCTCATTTTTCAGCGTGCTTCGTCTGCGATTTCTCTTGCGCTCTCGCGTGTCCTTTGTTAGATTGAATGTTGATCGAAATGTTCGGCTGGTAACAGGATATGCAGGAGTAAAAAAAGTGGGTTAATTGGCCCTCTTGTTTTGGGGGCTGCAATTTTCGAGATATAGTATTGTTTCGCATTCGATACTTGGCGATCCGAGTTTCAACATGGAAACAAACTCCGCATTTCGGCTTCCCCAACTATGTTGCGAATAGATTTCACGGAAATGACTACTATCCTTTGAGGCTTGGCGATACGATGGCAGAAATCGAGTTCGGACGAAGGGAAATGAGTGTTCCCAAAGAGGAACCGCAAGCGCGGCCGCGCGAGCGAGTGAGGTCGATTGACGCGCTGCGGGGGTTCGATATGTTCTGGATCATCGGCGGCGGGGCCATATTTGCCAGTCTTGATGAGGTGTTCCATTCTTCCGTGACGGCTTGGATCAAGACACAACTGACACACGTCGAGTGGGAGGGATTCCGGTTCGAAGACTTGATTATGCCGCTGTTTCTGTTCATCGTCGGCGTCGTGATGCCGTACTCGTTCGATAAGCGACTCGCCACCGATGGTCGCAAACAAGTCCTCGTCCACGTCATCAGGCGAACGATCGTTCTTTTCATCCTGGGAATGATCGTCCAGGGCCACCTGCTCGAATACGATCTATCGAGTCTGCACATCTACAGCAACACGCTCCAGGCGATAGCGGCGGGGTACTTGATCTCGGCTATCTTCATGCTCTACCTGGGCCTTGTGGGGCAGATCGTCGCCACGGGGATTCTACTCCTGTCGTTCTGGGCCTTCATGGCGCTAATCCCCGTGCCCGGCCACGGGGCGGGCGTACTTACGCCGGACGAGAATCTCGCCATCTATATTGATCGAATCATCCTCGGCCACTTCATTGACGGGACGAACCCGCCCTATACCTGGATCTTGAGCAGCATGACTTTCCCGTGTACGGTGATGCTCGGCGTGATGGCGGGCTACCTCTTGCGGTCGGTTCCTTCAGTCTCCGTTCCCTTCCCTCCATTTTGCAGTTCGCGTATGCCGTCCATGCCGGTCGA
>JARRQQ010000505.1:0-3941 GCA_037381725.1 Sedimentisphaerales bacterium | reverse complement strand
TCATCGCTAGGTGGACCCAACCCGTTGTGACGGCTCCGAAGAACAGGCCGGGCGGATTGATTCGGTACTGCCCCGGGTTTCCGCCATCGACGTCTATCTGGAAGCCCGCGGTGTTCGGAACATGGCCGCTAAATGCACTGCTGTACTGGGCTTGTCCCAAGCTGTCCGCCTTGACCCATAGCGCGACTGTGCCAGCGGCCCAGTCGCTCGCGGAGCCCAGCGAGTGGACAACAGAGCCGCTGCCCCCCGCACGGAAATGCAGAGCAGAGGCGTCATAGCCAGGTACCCATTCGGCGCCGCCTTGGACGACCCCATCGTGACCATGACCGGACCAGTCGAGGATATTGGTGCCCGTCCCTTCATTCAACGTCCACCAGCAGACCAAATTGGGGTCCGTGATGGCAACAAAGGGTTTCGTTGTGAAGCTCCAGACGTCGCCTCTTTCCGTGGTTACGCCGTCGAACTCATCGACTCGCCAGTAGTAACGCGTGTCGAATTCGAGCGTGTCCGGTGTGAAAGTCGCGTCCGTTTGCGCCGAGCCTACGGTGGCGTTGCTCAGCTCATCGAAGTTGTCACCTATGTAGACGGTGTGCAGAAGCGCACCCATTCCCGGCGTCCAGCTAAGGGTCGCATGGGGATCCACGAATTCGACGCCGTCGGCCGGGTCAGGCTCATACGCCTTCTTGGGCGGCACCCAGAAGCTCCAGATGTCGCCTTTCCACGAACTGTTCGGGTCGGCGTCGTTGACTTCGTCGATCCGCCAGTAGTAGGTCGTCCCGGGCACCAGCCCGTCCGGATAAGCGAAGCCGGGAAAGCCGGCGACATAGAACGTGGCCGTCTGATTGCCTCGGAACACTTCGGAGTCTCGGGTCGCGTCGTTCACGTCGTCAAGCTTGTCACCGAGGTAGACGTCGTGCGAGACCGCCAGGTCTCCAGGCGACCACCCTAACGTTACCCAGGTTGCTTCAAGCATAGCTCCATCGGCGGGGTCGGGACGCCAGGCAAGGGTCAGCGGTTCGGCCACGTCTTCTCTTCCCTGGTTCATGTTTCGCGACACTTCGTCCGCGCTCAAAGCTCTGTCCCATATCCTGACCTCGTCGAGCACGCCCGACCAGAACTCATTCTGGCTCGCGCCCGCCGCGTTGACGAGATTCCCGATGCATAGCGGATCGGTAGTAACGTTTATGGTGCCGCTTGCCGCCGTCGTGCCGACGGACTGGCCGTCCACGGAGAGTGTCAGTTGCGTGCCGTCGTACGTTCCCCCGATGTGATACCATGTGTCCTCCACAAGGGTCGGACCCAAGACGGATTGCCAGCCTCCGAGGTTGAGAGAGAACCGTAGTATGCCGGTGTTGTCCGTTCGGATCGTATAGGAAAACGTGTTATTGCCCAGCACGTTCGTGGGCGCCTTGCCGACGAGGTTTCGCCAGTCCGCGGTCAGATTGGGTCCCGGCTTGGCCCATAACATCATGGTGATCTCGTTCTCAATGTCCAGAGTGTCGTTCGTGGGAACCACAACCTGATCGTCGACGGCGTCGAACATCAGCGCCGAGCCGAATTGTCCCGCCACCACTTCCGGATTGCCGTCTATCGTACCATTGTTGCGATACTGAGAATGGTCTGTAGCTTGATCTGCGGCTTCCTCGTCGAATGAAAAATAGAGAACGAGCGACGGGTCTTGTGCGTACAGAGTGCTCGACAAGAGCATCAATATGAGGACCGGTAGTAGACTTGTTCGTTTGCTTGGGGTTCGACACATCTTCATTCCTCCTATGCAAAGCCAAGTTGGTAGCGCCAAAAAGTTGGAAGTTCACGCATCCTACCTGCTTCCCTTCATATAGCAAATTCATCCCCTTCTTGTCAAGAAGAACCCGCTGGAATTCGGCGGCTCGTTCGCGTATCATCGGTTGGATTGACAGGGTACTTGATGCTCAATTCTCGTCGGGCATCCGATATTCGATGGAAGGAACGGTATTATGCGAAAAAGTAGAACAGATACGAGCGGGCGTTATCCGACGCTCTCCCGCCGGGATTTCATTCGCGGGTCCGTCGGCGCTGTGGCAATGACCGTCGTACCGGCCGAGGTTTTCGGAGGTCCTCGTCGAATGGCGCCGAGCGAGAAGCTCAATATCGCCGGGATCGGGGTCGGCGGCCAGGGAAGCTGGGACCTGGGTAACGTGAGCAGTGAGAATATTGTCGCGCTTTGTGACGTGGACCTGGACCGAGCGGCGGATACATTCAAACGCTATCCGAAAGCAAAGCAATATCGTGATTTCCGCGTCATGCTCGAAAAAGAGAAGTCCGTCGATGCCGTCGTCGTCGCCACTCCTGACCATGTCCACGCCGTCGCGACGATGACGGCGATCAAGATGGGAAAGCACGTCTATTGCGAAAAGCCGCTAACCCGGACCGTGCACGAGGCGCGATCTGTCACCGCGGCGGCGCGCAAGGCAGGTGTCGCGACCCAGATGGGCAACCAGGGCATGGCCTTCGAGGGTAACCGCCTGATCAACGAATGGATCTGGGACGGAGCCATCGGTCAGGTCTACGAGGTCCACGCCTGGTCCGACCGGCCCACGCACAATGGCCGACTTTTCTGGGCGCAGGGGATCGACCGACCGAAGGAGACCCCGCCCGTGCCTGCGAATTTGAACTGGGACCTATGGCTCGGCCCCGCGCCGTACCGACCTTACAACCCGGCCTACGTGCCCTTCAAGTGGCGCGGGTGGTGGGACTTCGGCTCGGGTGCATTGGGGGACATGGGTATTCACAATCTGGCGCCGGTCTTTTCCGCTTTGAAGCTGGGTGCACCGGAAAGCGTGTACGCCAGCTCGACCCTCGTCCACAAGGAGACCTTGCCTTTAGCTTCGACCGTGCACTACAAGTTCCCAGCTCGTGAAGGGATGCCGCCTGTTAAGCTGCACTGGTACGACGGTGGCATATTGCCTGCGCGTCCGGATGAGCTGGACGAAGGCCGTGAGCTGTCCGCTGAGGACGGGCTGATCTTCGTGGGTGACAAGGGAAAAATGTACGTCGAAGGCTGGGGAGGGAACAGCCCTCGATTGATCCCAGAGGCGAGGATGAAGGCGTACAAACAGCCTCCCAAGACGCTGCCTCGCTCGATCGGCCACCACGCCGAATGGATTCAAGCCTGTAAGACGGGTAGTGCGACGCGCTCCAATTTTAGCTTCGCGGGGCCTCTCACTGAAGCGGTTCTTTTAGGAACGGTGTGCATTCGAGTGGGCGGTAAGAAACTGGTCTGGGACAGTGAGAATTTCAGAGTCACAAACCTGCCCGAGGCTAACGACTATCTGCACTACAAGTATCGTTCTGGGTGGTCATTATAAGGGGATTGATGGGTATGGCCGGTAAGGAAAGAGTCAAGGTTGGGATTATCGGGTCGCAGTTCGAGGGGGAGATTCACGCGGCGTCGTTTCAAATGGTTCCGGATGTGGCCGAAGTTGTGGCCGTTGCGTCTCCTACACCGGGCCACGCGCAGAAGCTGGCGGACAGGTTCGGGATCCCGCGTGTTTTCACCGACTATAAGCAGATGCTCGCCGAGAGGGATATCGAGCTGGTGACCATCGCGGCGCCGAACTACCTGCACGCCCAGATGACCGTTGATATTGCCGAAGCCGGCAAGCACGTCGTTTGCGAGAAACCTTTGTGCACGACGCTAAAAGAAGCGGACCTGATGATCGAGACCTGCCGGAGCAAAGGCGTGTTGTTGATGTATGCGGAGGAGTTGTTTTTCACGCCGAAGTATGTCAAGGCCAAAGAGATGGCCGATCAGGGTGCGTTCGGTCGGGTGTACCTGGTGAAGCAGTTGGAGAAACATTTTGGCCCGCACGCGCCGTGGTTCTGGGACGTCGAAAAGTCCGGAGGCGGCGTCTTCATGGACATGGGCTGTCACGGCGTCGCCTTCTGCTATTGGTTTCTGG
>JARRQQ010000504.1:0-3945 GCA_037381725.1 Sedimentisphaerales bacterium | reverse complement strand
CAGACCGTTTATCGCGCAGCCCTGATCACGCTGAACCGGCGACAACGAGAATACGACCAGGCGACCGACCTGGTGACGCTGCAAGTCCGCCAGGCGTACCGGGACCTGTCCGAAGCCGCGGAACAGTACAACGTCTTGTCAGATGCTCTGAAATTGGCTCAGAAACGATTCGACAACACCTACTTGCTGCTCCAGTATGGCAAAGCCAGCAGCCGGCGCGTCCTCGCGGCCCAGAGCGACCTGTTCAACGCACAGAATGAAGCCGCACAAGCCCTCGTTGACTACAACATCGCGACTTTGAATTTCTATCGCGATACCGGTGCCCTCCAGGTGCTCCCCGACGGCATGTGGAAACTCTGAACTTCCAACGTGCTGTCCCACGTGCGACCGTATAGACATCTCTCGGCAGGTCCATGTGCAAGGCTCCGTAACGCCATCGGATTTTGTTGGATTTTGCCGCCCGTTTCCTTTATCGTGTTACGAACGGTCGGTTTCTTGCTTTACTAAAGGAGATAGATATATAAATGTGTTCGAAGAAAGGTCATTACCGATTTGGTGAAATTGAGAAGAAGTGGCAGAAACGCTGGGAAGAATCCGGGACATTCACGGCTCAGGATTGCGATGAATCCCGGCCGAAGTACTACGTGCTGGACATGTTCCCCTATCCGAGCGGCCAAGGCCTCCACGTCGGCCATCCGGAAGGCTATACCGCCAGCGATATCGTTGCCCGCTACAAGCGGATGAGAGGTTTCAACGTTCTGCATCCCTTCGGATGGGACGCCTTCGGCCTGCCCGCCGAGCAGCACGCGATCAAGACAGGCACTGATCCCAAGGAAACCACTCAGAACAACATTGACAACATGCGACGGCAGACCAAGTCCCTGGGCTTTAGCTACGACTGGGACCGGGAAGTGGCCACGACCGACCCGAAATACTACAAGTGGACGCAGTGGATCTTTCTCAAGCTGTTCAACAGCTATTTTGACGAGGCTGAGCAGAAGGCCAAGCAGATCGATCAATTGTCGGTTCCCGAGGGTCTGAACGATACCGAAAGGCAAAAGTACGTCGACGACCATCGCCTCGCTTACGAAGCGGAGGTTCCGGTCAATTGGTGCCCTGCGCTGGGGACGGTCTTGGCCAATGAGGAAGTGGTCGGCGGCGTGAGCGAGCGGGGGGGCCACCCGGTCATCCGCAAGCCGATGCGCCAATGGATGCTGCGAATTACGAAATACGCCGAAAGGCTGCTCGATGACCTGACGGAGGTAGATTGGCCGGACTCGATCAAGAAGCTCCAGACGGATTGGGTGGGTAAGAGCATCGGCGCCGACGTCGATTTCAAGGTCGATGGCTTCAATGAAATCATTCGTGTATTCACCACACGGCCCGACACGCTCTTCGGTGCGACCTATATGGTCATGGCGCCGGAGCACCCACTGGTCGATAAGATCACCAGCGAAGATCGAAAAGACGCCGTTCGGAAGTACCGGGAGGAAGCCGCACGAAAGAGCGACCTGGACCGGACCGACTTGGCCAAGGAGAAAACGGGTGAGCCTATCGGCGCCTTCGCTATCAATCCTGTTAACGGCGAAAAGATCCCCATCTGGATCAGTGATTACGTGTTGATCAGTTACGGGACCGGCGCCATTATGGCGGTTCCGGCGCACGATGATCGCGACTTCGAATTCGCCCTCAAGTTCCATCTGCCGATCATCCAGGTTGTCGAGCCGCCGGACGCTGAGCAAGCTGAACTGGCCCGCCAAGGCAAGTTGTGCTTCATCGGCGATGGCAAGGCGATCAACAGTGGTCGCTTTGCTGGCCTGAGCACCGCGGAATTCAAAAAGGAGATCACGGATTGGCTCGCGAAACAAGGTCTTGGCGGCGAGGCGGTCAACTACAAGCTGCGTGACTGGTTGTTCAGCCGGCAACGCTACTGGGGCGAGCCGTTTCCGATCGTGCATACCGAGGATGGCCGGATCGTGGCGCTCTCCGAGGACGAATTGCCCCTAACATTGCCCCAGGTCGAAGACTACAAGCCGACGGGGACCGGTGAGCCGCCCTTGGCCAATGCCGTCGATTGGGTCAATCTGACGTTGCCCGATGGCACGAAAGCCAAACGCGAAACGAACACCATGCCGCAGTGGGCGGGCAGTTGCTGGTACTACCTGCGATACCTCGATCCCAAGAACGATCAGCAGGCCTGGGCGCCGGAGAAGGAGAAATACTGGATGGGCCGGACCGGCGTCGATTTGTATATCGGCGGCGCTGAACATGCCGTGCTGCACTTGTTGTACTCGCGGTTCTGGCACAAGCTGCTTTACGACCTGGGCTACGTCGGCACGAAAGAGCCTTTCAGGAAACTCGTCAATCAGGGCATGATTCTGGGCGAGGACGGCCAGAAGATGAGCAAGTCCCGAGGCAACGTTGTTAACCCCGACAAGGTCATCGCGGACTATGGCGCCGATTCGATGCGGCTATACGAGATGTTCATGGGCCCGCTCGAAGCCATCAAGCCGTGGAGCATGCAGGGCGTCGAAGGAGTTCATCGATTCCTTTATACACTCTGGCGGGCGGTCGTCGACGGCGAAACCGGCGAGCTTGACAAAGCCGTTCAGGACGCCGAGGCCGACGAGGCGACGCTCAGACTTTTGCATCAGACGATCAAAAAAGTCGGCGACGATATCGAAACCTTCAATTTCAATACTGCTATCAGCGCCATGATGATCTTTGTCAATCATCTCGGCAAACAGACAGTCAAGCCCAATGCCGCTATCGAGAAGCTTGTTCTCATTCTTGCCCCGTTTGCGCCCCACATCGCCGAAGAACTCTGGGAAAAGCTTGGCCATGCCGACAGCCTCGCCTACGAACCCTGGCCCGAATACGACAAAGAGCTTATCAAAGAGAAAGAGATCGAATTGGCGGTGCAGGTCAACGGCAAGATCAAGGACAGAATCGTCGTCTCCGCCGACGCGAACGAAGAGCAGATCAAACAGAAGGCCCTGGGCAATGAAAAGGTAGCCGCCGCCATGGCGGGCAAAGAGCCGAAAAAAGTCATCGTTATCAAGTCCCGGTTGGTGAATATCGTCATGTAGATCGCAAAGGCAAGCCTCCTATGATCACGCGGAAACGGACGATAGTTCAAGTAATATTGGCGATAGCAATGCTATTATCGCCTCTGACCATCCCGGTCTTTGCCGAAGCCGGCGGCCCAAACCGGTCCGAGATCGTGCGTCGTGCGGCGGCGGAGGGCAAGCTTGCCTACAAGCTGACAACGCCGGAGGAGATCAAGGAACTGCTCGGCCCCGGCGCGGAGGAAACGAACCAGAAGGATGGCGGCATGGAGATACTCGACCTGCGCTATCCGGAGATCAGAGCCAAGTTTGGTAGAATGAGACAATACCCAACACCTTTCACGTTGCTCTGGATAAGCGCCGGGGGCAAGGGGATTGATATCGGCGAAGAACGACAGATCGTGCTGCGAAACGAAGGAGACCTCAATCGCTTTGACTCCTTTTGGGGATTCGCCGGCGCATCGCTCGCCCGTCTCGATTTGAGAGAACATCTCGAACTGCTCCAAAGCATGCCATTCGACAGCCAGACCATCTGGCCGGCCCCCGACAAGATGCCGGAAGGATTCGACCCCGCCGTTCTTCTTGAGGAAGGTAAGAATCCCGGTCTCGGCATTGGCGGCCTCCACAAGAAGGGAATTGACGGCAGGAGTGTGACCATTGCCATCATCGACCAGCCCTTGCTGAGGAACCATCAGGAATATGCCGACCGAATAGTCGAGTATGAACCGGTTGGTCTTACCGCAGCGATGATGTCCCCACAAATGCACGGCTCGCCTGTGAGCAGTATCGCGGTTGGAAGGACGTGCGGCGTCGCGCCGAAAACCTCGCTTCGCTACTTTGCCGTGCAGATGTGGCTACCCGACAACAAACCCTACTG
>JARRQQ010000503.1:0-6372 GCA_037381725.1 Sedimentisphaerales bacterium | reverse complement strand
ATTGCCGGACAAGTCCGTCACAAGGATTGCCGGACAAGTTTACGCCCTTTGGGTGAGCCGGTGTCCATTCGAGTTCATTCGTGGTTAACCTCAATCTGCAAAACCAGCGAGATCGGCGGCTCAAGAAGAACCAGAAAGTCTCAAAAAGTGCGCAAAAGTCTCAAAAATGTGCAAATCGTTACAAAATCCTGCAAGAAACGCACCTCCGTTCGCGCCAATTCGCGTGCATTGGTGGCTAAGTTGAAAAAACAAAGCCAATTCCGGGCGCTCCGGAGATTGCCACGGCCCTGCGGGCCTCGCAATGACTTTTTCTCCGCGATCCCGGCGGACTCTGCGGCTGGTAAAACAAAGCCAATTTTGAGTTGTGCCATCCCCAACGCGGGCAAGATGCCCTCGCCACGTTCTGGCCACACTCAAGGGCGGGACGGCCTGGCCCGAGGCTGCTGCGTTGTAAGGTCAGAGTTTTTCGTGCTTTACGATGGCTCGGTAGAGGCCGTTGACGCGCTTGCCTTCGACGGTTATGGGCGAGTATTTCTCGTTTCGCGGCTGGAGGCGGATTTTGTCTGACTTCTCGAAGAAGACCCGCTTGAAGGTGGTCTCGTGCGGCTCGGCGAAGCGGACGAAACAGTCGTCGCCGTTGTGGACCTCGGCGGCCGGGGAGAAAATCACGATGTCGCCCTCGCGGAATCGCGGCTCCATCGAATCGCCCACCACGCGGACGGCGAAGGCGTTCGGATCGTGCAGGTCGGGGCAGCGGATGTAGTCGTCGGCGATGCCCACGGGGTAGTCCAGGTCGTTGAAGTCGGTCGGGTAGCCGGCCGAGACCTTGTTGATGACGGGCACCAGTCGCCCCGCGGCCAGGGGCTGTTTCTCCGGGTCGGTGCTGAGTCTATTGGCGGCGATGACCCTCTTGAGCCGGCTGACGGCCACTTTTCTGCCCAGGATGTTCTTGGCGATCTGCCGCCATTTCTCGTTTTCCATCTCGGCGGTCTCGTAGCCGTGCCGAATATCGGACGGTATCCGCTCCATGTGGGCGATGTGCAGCAACAGGCCCTTGTCGAACTTCAGGGTCCTCTCAAGCTTGGTCAGCATCTCGTCGCTGGGAGGATTCTTGACTTTTCCGGTTTCAATGGTGGACAGGTACGGCTTGGAAAACCCAATCCGGCTGCTGACCTCGTCCAAGGTCATATTCAGCTGCTCGCGTTTTTCTCGAATGATTTGGCCCAGTGACATGGTCGATCCTTTAACTTGTTTCTTCTTATTCTTCATTTATCTCTACCAGTTCATAATCGCAAGAGCCGAGGCCGATGCGCTGGCCGTGCTCGATTTGGCAGCGGCCGTCCAATTGATTGTTGCCGATCAGCTCGCCGAGCGTCGTGCCGGTTTTGTTTTCCAGCAGGTCCAGGGCGGCGTTATCGACCGCCACGGGGTCCGCCGAGGCGACAATGCCGATGTCATCCACTATTTTACGCATATTCGGCGTACCAAAACAATCACAATCTTTGGTAACTGACAATAAAAAATTGAAAAAAATAGCTCTTTTTTTCTTGTTCTTCAGTGTTCCCAAGGCGTGTTCGGCCATGCTCTTTTGCAAAACTTCCGTCTCCAGGCCCCAATCACACTGGACGGCCCCGAACCGGCACATGGCCATGCACTCGGCGCAGCCGATGCACTTGTCCTGGTCGATATGCGCCTTGACCTCGCCTAATGTGATGGCGTCGCCGGGGCAGTGCTTGGCGCATACGCCGCAAACGGTGCAGTTGTCGTTGATAACGAAGGTAAGCGCCGCGTGTTGCGTCATCTTACCTCTTTTACTTGCACAGCCCATTCCCAACGTTTTGATCGTTGCTCCGAAGCCGGCGGCGACGTGGCCTGTCACGTGGGCGACCGAGAGCAGCGACTGGCTTCTTACAATGTCGGAGGCGATATGAACTTGGCGGCCGATCTGGCCGTCGATCTCGACGGTCGTCTCGCTGGTTCCGAACAGGCCGTCGGGCACGATAAACGGCACGCCCAACCCGTCCAGGCTGAAACGGTGCTCGGCGGCTAAGACGGCGTGGTCGATAGCGTTGTGTCTTCGGCCGACGTACAGCGTGGTGGTGTCGGTGACGAAGGGCTTGGTCTTCAGTTTCAGCAATTCATCCACCAAACCCTTGATATAGCTGGACTTTACGTACGTGTTGTTCTCGCCTTCGCCGACGTGGACTTTGATGGCCGTGACGTCGTTTGCTTGGAAACGATCTGCAAATCCGCCAGCTTCGAACAGATGGCGGGCTTTCCGAGAGATTGCTTTGTCGCCGTCATCGACGGAAGCCTTAATAAGATAGACTTTGGAACGCATTGATTACACCCTTTGCAGTCAGATGAGTAAGTTTACTATCTTAACATCGTCCCGCTCTGTAGGACAACGTGCCCATTATATTGCTCTGGAGCGCGAGTGCAAGGGCGGCTTAGAAAAGTAAATGCCCGATGAGTATCTTTACGCCCAGACCGATGAGAATCAGACCGCCGATGATTTCGATTTTGTTCTCGAAGAAATGTCCGAATCGCTTGCCGATGGCGACGCCGAGATACGACAGGCCAAAAGTGATGAGTCCTATAATAATGACGTCTTCTATGATGGAACTCGTGATAAGTGACAGTGTCAAGCCGACGGCTAGGGCGTCGATACTGGTGGCCACGGACAGAACCAGCAGGACGATGATGTTGGATGGATCGAGGCTGTCCTCGACCGATTTGATCTTGAACGATTCGTAGATCATTTTGCCGCCGACTGCACTCAATATCGCGAAGGCTATCCAGTGATCGTATTCAGCGACGTAGTCTTTCGCGCTGAGCCCCGCCAGAGAGCCGATCAAAGGCATCAGGGCCTGGAAACCGCCGAAGAAGGCCGCCATTCGCAGGGCGTGTTTAACGTGCAGTTGCCTGTAGACGCTGCCGCTCACAATGGACACGGCAAAGGCATCCATCGCCAGGCCAACGGCTATGATGGTAATCGTGATGAATTCCATCCGATGACGTTTGTGTAATCCGGCTCCTACTCGGCCTTGATAATTCCCTCGTTGGTCAGGTCCTCCCTGATCTTCCGGCCCGGCTCAATAACGAGAAATTCGTCTTCGTCCCACCGGCCGTCGACAAGCTTTTGCATGAGGGTCGGGCTGCCCGTCAGCTCGTCGTAGTTCCAGCCGAGGAATTCGGCGCAGCGTCTCGTATAGTCTCTGTACCCGTCCGAGTTCGTGAGGTTCCAGTCGATAAACGTCGCCCAATTGTATTGCCGAATCCAGTCTTGCTCGACTTCCATCAGATATTGAGCGTTGTCTTCGCCGTATTTCTGCCGATACTCTTCGAGCGTTCTCTCGTACCGCTCTTGGCTGGGCTGCTTGCCGGACTCGATCCAGCCGGCACTGTACCAGTAGACGCCGCGATGGGTGTCGAAGTATTCCTGGTATCTGTCCTTCGAGCCAAGCAGCAGGGTGATGCAATCATGGCCTCGCGGCACAACGACCGGGATTTTCGCCGACAAGCCCACAATCCCATTGCTGCAAAGGCCGTAACCGAGCAGCGAGGCGTCATAAGCCCGTCCTTGAATGTCGTGGACATTATCGAGCGCTTTCTGAACCTCCGTGCGGAGCTTATCCGGCTCATCATGCAGACCCTGCGGCATCAACACAATGTCCGCAACGTTCTTCGACCGGGCCGCACAAAAGTACGCCTCCCTCTGCATCACTTTACAAACAATAAACTGCAACCTCATGTCTACTCTTTTGGGCTATTTCGGATCACACATCGGTAGAAAGGTCGTTTGCGACACACTGCCGGTGAAGAACCTCACAACTGATTCGTTTCGCGTGCGCGTTTGCTATTTGGCTGTGCATGGAACTCGCACTTCATCGCGGCAAGCATGGTGGTTCCCGTCCCACAAAACGGGTCGAGCACTGTATCATCCCAAAATGAGAACATGCGGACCAAACGGTAGGCCAACTCCAAGGGAAATGGAGCGGGGTGCGATTTCGTTGACGCGCCGGAAAGCGTCCAAAACTGGCGAAACCACTGGGCAAATTCATCCTTGCGGATTCGGCTCCGTAGTCGCTGCTGCTCAGAGGGCTTGCGATATCCACCGGGCTTACGCTGCATCAGAATAAATTCTATGTCGTTCTTTATTATTGCGTTCGGTTCATACGGTTTGCCGAGGAACCTTGTGCTTCCGGAGACTTCGTACGACGCATTGGAGATTTTGTGCCAGATAACCGGATTGAGATTGTCAAAGCCGATCTTGCGACACATGACACAGATGTCGGCGTGCAGAGGGACGACAACGTGCCGGCCGCCGTTCTTTCTTCTCGACAGACACACGTCGCCCACGACACAAACGAGCCTTCCCCCGGGAACAAGAACTCGATAGACTTCTTTCCAGACTTTGCCGAGTTCATTGAGGAAATGTTCGTAGTCTGAAATGTGACCCATTTGGGCGGAGTGGTCATTATAACGTTTCAGATTCCAGTACGGCGGCGAAGTGACCACGAGATGGACGGAGTTGTCTGCAATGAAAGCCATATCGCGAGCATCGCCTTGAACCAAGACGTGTCGTGTGGCTCGATTGCTCAGTTGTGTGACTTCATTTGCCATTCGTTCTCTCAATAGATCGAGATCTGAGCTGCAAGCGACTTCGCGAAATTTTCAAACGTCAAATCCCGGGCGGGTTCCGAGTATTCACCTCTTAGGCCGCCGGTTTGGGGCGACATCAGGAATGCAGCCGATGTGTAGTGACGCTCGCGGACCAGCTTCCTGCAGAACAACTCATAGCGTTTGGCATACGAGGCATTTTTGAATTCCGCAAAGACCGGGAAATGAGGCTCCCTCGTTCTCACTGGACGCGTGGATCGCGGACAGTCTTCCAGGAGAAACAGATAACCTAGCCAAGGCCTTACTGTGGAATTAAACGCTCCTTCTCGAAAAGCCGTCCAGAGATCGAGCGCACTGCCCATCGCTTCTTCGGTCCGATTGTTGAAGTTGTTTCCAAAAGACGGACCGGCCCGAGATTTTGCCTCTATGGCCGCGACAAGTTGTTGCTCTCGAATTACCAGTAAGTCCCACTCTTTTGTCGGACGAAAAAAGCCCGGCAGGTCGAGCGCCTTATTATGGAAAATGTGTTCGGGTTTCGCACCCGCCCCGAGCATCAGATCCGTGAGAAGGTGGATGATCTTGGACATCTGTGCCCCACCTGTGACCGCGCTCCTCGCGCCCTGATCGGGTCGCTCTCCAAGCGCTTGTTTAGATTGTTGTTTTTTCCGGATCTGCCAATAGAAGGCGATGGCTTCGCGAAGCCTGTTTTCTATGTTCTCAATAGTCTTAGCCACCTACCACGTCCTGAAGAGGATCCTATCATCGTCATCCGGCTGAAGATTCTGACTTTAGCCGGACTATCATAGTTTCTGAAGGGCACAAGTTGCAGTATAGGAGAAAACCAGTCCATTGTCAAGCCGGGCGAATCGTCATGGCTTGCACCATTTGCAGGGTCTTTTGCCGGCTCTTAGGGCTTGTTCCCTGGTTTGGTAGACTAGGAGATTCTCCCGCGAGATGTTCTTTGCCCAGCGGCATCCAGGCTTGTGAAAGACGTCGCTGCTATTCGACGCGACGTATCCGTGTCCGGCCCGGGGCGCTATCGGAGCTGGACCGGCTTGGCCTTGCGCGATCGCCGACGAATCGGTCTGGGTCATCTCGGAGGCCGGGGCGCTCTGAGGATTGGCCGTCTTGTAGGCTCGAATGAATGCGCCGATCTGCCCGAACACCACCTCCGTGATTCTGGCGGGCATATCTGCAAGCGAAACCGCCTCGAAAGTCGGTTTGAGCCTCCAGAGATCGGCCTTGAAGACCGGATGCTCGTGTTCTTTCAAACAGACCGGCCTCGCCACCGAGGTCTGAATCCGGAATACGTACTGTCGCAAATCGCCGAGTTTCAGCAAGTTGAAGTAGACCCTAAGCTCCGGCACGTCCACAAAGGTGTCTGCCGGTCCGGCGATGAGCTTGATATTCGCCTGAGCAAGCCGGTCCGTGACGTCCGTCTTGAGCTGCGTCCAGTCTAGTCCGTCGACGTTCGGATCGGCGCCCGACCGGAAGAGGACGGCGCGGAAACCGTCGATTCCCATGAGAGCCGGATGTGGCCGGGCGATCAACAAAGGGCGTTCGGCGGTTGGTTGCGGCTCTATTCCGCCGTGAACGCAAACAGATAAGAATCCGGCTACAGCGGTCAGAACGACACAGTATCTGACGGCTTTCATATTTGTCCTCCGTTTCCGCATCTTCGTTGGGGGCAGTAAATCGGGCTCAGCCGGTACTCGAAGCTTTGCTCACCGCGTTTTTCATCTTGGCCAG
>JARRQQ010000502.1:0-6498 GCA_037381725.1 Sedimentisphaerales bacterium | reverse complement strand
TCCGCCTGCTCGGGACTCATGTAGGCCGGCGTGCCGATCATCTGGGCGTAGCGGGTGAACACCGTCTTTTCGGTCAGGCGGGAGTTGGTCGCCTTGGCAATGCCGAAGTCGATCACCTTGGGGACGGGCACGCCGTCGTGCAGGGTGACCATGACGTTGGACGGTTTGATATCGCGATGGATAATGCCTTTTTGATGGGCGTGCTGGACGGCGCTGCAGACCTGGACGAACAGTTGGAGGCGCTGCCGCGCGCTGAGTTTGTTCTTGTCGCAGTAGTCGGTAATGGAGGTGCCCCTGACGAGTTCCATCACGAAGTATGGCCGGCCCGTTTCCGTGGCGCCGGCGTCGAAGACCTTGGCGATGTTCGAGTGGTCCATCAGCGCCAGGGCCTGCCGCTCGGCCTCGAAGCGGGCGATCACCTGCCTGGTGTCCATGCCCAACTTGATGATCTTCAGGGCGACCCTTCGACGAATCGGCCTCTCTTGCTCGGCCATGTAAACGACCGCCATGCCGCCCTCACCGATCTTCTCCAGGAGCTTGTATCGGTCGATGGTACTGCCCGGGCCTTCGCTCGGCGCCGACCCACCCCACGACGCGGTCTCGCCTTGCAAAGGCGATTCGAGGAAATCGCCCGCCTCGCGGTTAGCCTTGAGCAGAGCCTCGAGTTGGACCCTCAGAGGAGTATCGCTTCCGCAAGCCTCGTCCAGGTACGCGGCCCGCGCCGGCCCGGCTGCTTTCTCAAGCGCCTTGTGATAAATCAACTCAATGTCCTTTAACTTGTGCTCCACGATTGGTTCCTTTATAGGGTCCCACGTACATAAGTGCGAAATTCAGCCCGGAACAGACTCATGAAAAAGGGAAAAAATGTAAAAATCGCAAATCGAAAACCGGAAATCGAAAATATACTTATGCGTCTTTCTTGATACGCTGAAAGAGCCAGGCTCTCGCAAAAGACCAGTGTCGGATGGCGGTGGCACGGGAGATACCCAATACCTCCGCTGCCTGGTCAATGCTCAGGCCCGCAAAATAGCGGAGCTTCACCAAATCGGCTTTTGTGGGGTCTTCAGCGGCCAGCCTCTCTAACTCTTCGTCCAAGGCCATAAGCTCGTCGGGAGTCTCCCGCGTCAGCACGGCGGCATAGTCCAGATCGACCCGCTTGTGCGTACCGCCGTACTTGAGGCTCTTCTTGCGGCGGGCACTTTCTATGAGAATCCTCCGCATCGCTTCGGCCGCGGCCATGAAGAAATGGTTCCGGCCGGTCCACTTGCGGTCCGGCCCCGAATCGCGAATGGCGTCAGGGTCGGGACCAACGAGGCGAAGATACGCCTCATGTACTAAGGCGGTGGCCTGGAGGGTCTGGCCGGGCCGCTCATCCGACAGCTTCCGGGCGGCCAGAAGTCGAAGCTCCTCATAGACCAGCGGAAGAAGCTGGTCTGCGGCTTGCTTGTCCCCTCCTTCTATTGCGTTCAAGATGCGTGTGACGTCGGTCATTCAATCTTCGATTTCCACGCCTCGGGCGCCCGCTTCTCAATCGACAATTCATGCCCCAGGTATCGCAAACCGAAAATCTCGGCTCAATTCTCCATTCCCGCGGCTCGCCTGGCGGATTCGACGGTGTTGTAGAGGAGCATGGTGATGGTCATTGGGCCGACGCCGCCGGGGACGGGGGTAATGAGGGAGGCTTTCTCCTTTACGGCCTCGAAGTCCACGTCGCCGACGAGACGATAGCCTCTTTTCCTCGTGGCGTCCTCGACGCGGTTGATGCCTACGTCGATAACGACCGCGCCGTCTCTGACCATATCGGCGGTGATGGTATTGGGCCGGCCGACCGCCGCGACGAGGATGTCCGCCCGTCGCGTATGGGAGCTCAGATCCTTGGTGCGCGTATGGCATACGGTGACGGTGGCGTTGCCCATGGCGCTCTTTTGGGTCAGCAGGTTCGCCAGAGGTTTGCCCACGAGGTTGCCCCGGCCGACGATGACAACCTCGGCTCCCTCGATGGTGACACCGCTCCTGAGCAGCATTTGAATGACCCCGTGCGGCGTGCAGGGCCAAAAGGCCTTTTCCCCGATGACCATCTTTCCAACGTTCACGGGATGAAAGCCATCGACGTCTTTAGCCGGGTCAATCACCATGACAACTTCCGATTCGTCAAGCCCTTCGGGCAAGGGCGACTGAACCAGGATGCCGTTGATCTTCGGGTCATGGTTCATCTTTTCGACCAGCGCCATCAGCTCACGTTGCGGCGTCTTGGCATCCAGGCGATTATCATCCGAGTAGATCCCGATGTCGGCACAGGCGCGCTCCTTGGCCGTGACATAAGAGTGGGAAGCGGGGTCGTCACCCACCAGAATAACGCCCAGCCCTGGCACGATACCCTGTTCCTTCAGCCGGGCGACCTCGGCCTTGAGTTCCACCCGCATATCCGCGGCTATCTGTTTGCCGTCGATAATCTGTGCCGTCATGACGAACCCTTTCGATTTGCGGTTGCTGATTGCCGCTTTCAAATCGAAAATCGCAGATCGAAAATCGGCAATGCCCTTAGAACAACCCCTGGACCTTTCCCGTGTTCACGTCGACGTCGATGCGCCGAAACGCGGGATTCGACGCGGTGCCGGGCATCAACTTTATCGCTCCGGCTACCGGCACGACAAATCCCGCTCCTTTATACACCATTATGTCGTTGATGGGAAGGGTCCAGCCCCGCGGTCGTCCTTTGAGGTCCGGGTCGTGTGAAAGGCTCAGATGGGTCTTGACCATGCACGTTCCCATCTGTCGCGTGGAAGGATCCGCCTCGAACATCTTTGCCTTCTGCAAGGCCTTGTCGGTGTACGTCACGCCGTCGGCCCCGTAGACCTCCTTGGCGATCAGCTCGATTCGATCTCTCAGTGGTAGGGTCACGTCGTAGAGGAAGTGAAAATCGTTCTTTTGATCGCAGGCTTGAATCACCATTTCCGCCAGCTCGATGGCGCCGTCGCCCCCCTTGAACCAATGGTCCGAAACCGCCGCCAAAGCCCCGTTCTGCTCGGCGATCTTGCGCACGAGGTCAAGCTCGGCCTTCGTGTCGGTGGTGAACCGGTTGATGCAGACGACCGGCGTAATGCCGCTCTTTTTGACCGTCTCGATGTGCGCGATGAGGTTTTCGCACCCTTTTTCTAAGAGGTCGAGATTCTCCCGGATGTACTCATCCGCCAGGGGCAATCCTGGCTTGACGGTCGGCCCGCCGCCGTGCATCTTCAAAGCCCGAACGGTCGCGACGATGACCACCGCGCTCGGTCTGAGTCCCGACAGGCGGCACTTCAGATTCCAGAACTTTTCAAAACCGACGTCCGCCCCGAAGCCGCTTTCCGTGACGTGATAGTCGCCCAGCTTGACGCCGAGCCGGTCGGCGATGATCGAGCTTTGTCCGATAGCGATGTTCGCAAACGGCCCGGCGTGCACGAAGACGGGTTGGCCCTCGATTGTCTGGAGCAGATTCGGATTGATGGCGTCCACCATCCAGGCGGTCATGGCGCCGTCCACTTCCAGGTCGGCGGTGGTGACCTCGTTGCCCTTCTTGTCATACGCGACGATGATCCTGGCCATCCGCTCGCGCATGTCTTTGAGGTCCTTGGCCACGGACAGGATCGCCATCACCTCACTCGACACGGCGATCGCAAAGCCCGACTCCATCTCGTAACCATCCATCTTGCCGCCCTTGCCGATGGTGATATGACGAAGGGCCTGGGCACAGAAGTCCATGACCCACTTCATCTGAACCCGTTCGGGGTCGATATCGAGCCGCCTGAGCCCGCGCTGGGCGAGCTTCGCGTCACCGTAATTTCTCTCGTGCTGCATCCGGGAGGTCAGGGCGACCACCTTTGATATTGAAGGTCGGCCCGGCACTCGACTGCCGGATCGCTCCGACGACGCGATGCCCGAGCTTGCCGAGACCCTCTATCAGGCCCAGTGTGGTGGTGGTTTTACCCTCGCCCAGCGGCGTTGGCGTGATGGCCGTCACGTCGATATACTTCGCGTCGCGTGCGTTGGCCAGGCGTTCCAGGGCGCTGACGTAGTCGACTTTGCCCAGAAAGCAGCCGACGGGCAACAATTCATCGCCCTCAAGCCCCAATTCCTCAGCCAGCCGCACAATGGGCTTCATGTTCTCTTCGGCGGCCTCGGCAATCTGCCAATCCTTCAATTTTGTCGGGTCCAACGTCATCATCCGTCCCTTATTTCGGTTTTTCCTAGGCGGGTCCTTAATTGGGACGCAAATCAGCGCAAGTGACGACCGAAGCGTCGTCTCTCGAACTCGCAAAAGGCTTCACCATGGAGTTACCTATCCACGCTTCACCACCGAATCATTCTAAACCCGGATTGTATGATTTTGCGGACATGGAAGCAAGCACAAACGAGCAGATAGAGCACCCGAGGCCGAAAGCAGCAATATAGAAGCCGGGCTGCAAGACTCCGTAAGACCGAACGAATCCTAAACACACACCCCGAAGCCCAGACACCCTTCGTGGCCGTGAGCACCGCCACGGTTCGCCAGGTCAAGTGGGCGATTTCCATCGGGCCATCAATTATGCCCACGAACTGTTGGAGAAAACCGCCAATACGGCGCCCAATTCCGCCAAACGCACCTGAGAAAGACGGAGTGGTCAGTCGCCTCGGCGAAGCGCAATACAACTTAGCAGAGGAAGAATTGAAATCCCTCGCGCAACAGCACTCCCCCTGATGAAGAAAGCTCGTGACGCCCTTTGTTCGAGGTGGCTATCTCTTGCCGAGAAGTCCTGTTTTCTTTGCAGCAAACGCCATGAAATACGCCAAGACCACAGGGACCCACAAGATGAGCATGAAGCTCAAATAACCACGTGTTGCTTCAAAACCATCCGCGGCCACCCTTTCCCACACTAATAAGGCCATCGTCGTGGTCACAAACACGAATGTCGTGCCGTATTCCTTGAGGATGACCTTCTTCCAGTTGTACTGCATCCCTTTGAGCGTATGCCCAAGTCCTCTGAACAATATCCGGAACCGCGGCACTCTTTCAGCATAGTTGTTATACACCGGGCCGAACTTTTCACGCAGATAGCGTTCCTCAGCGACGATTATGGACCAGTACAGAAACAAAAAGAAGGGCAGACAAATAGCATACATCAGGACGCCGTTGTGAATGACAATCAGACCAAGCAAAGCCAAGAGGTTGCCGACGTAGAGCGGATTGCGGCAGTGCGCAAAGAAGCCTTCCTGAACGAGCGTGTCCGCGTAGACCTGTTTCTGTTTGCCGCCGCGTTTTATGTAGGCAAAGCCAATCACGCAGAATCGCAACAACTGGGCAACCAAGACGAGCACAGTGCCACGCCACAGAATACCACGGGACAAAGGACGTTACGATATTTGAAAAAGAAATTGCCAACAGGAACCAAACGGGAGGCTCGGCCTGGCTCGGCGCCCAGGCCTTCAGCGACATCAGGATTCGTGCCGTCTGAATCGCGACAACTGGGCCTACCGTGTATATTTCCAGTCTGAACGCCGTTTTTTTCATCTGTTGCAGCGGGCTGGAGCGAGATCACTTCGTTCATTGTGGGCGTTTCTCCCCCGGTTGTTTTTGTGCTATCATTGCGCAGAAATTGTACCATTTGAAGAGAATCTCAATATCCTGAAACCCGCAACTCTGTAGAAGCTCTTTGTTCTCTTCCAGCCGGTAAGGCACCAAAATGTTCTCCAACGCTTCGCGTTTCTGCGATATTTCGAGTTCGCTATATCCCTTGCGTTTCTTTAGCTCATAATAGTGTTTGATGAACAGGCGATTGAACGTAGAGCTATCCCCTAATACCTTCTCAACAAGTATTAAACAGCCGTTATCATTAAGGCCGTTGTAAATATCTGAGATTAAGCGAGTTCTATAGAGCGGTCGGACAAATTGCAGAGTCAGGACCATCAACACCACCGAGGCATTTTCGATGTGGACACCCTTGTTCAAATCCGCCAGGCGAAGCTCGTAATCGCGTGCGAATTCAGCGTGAGCGATCTTCTGTCTCGCTTTTTCGAGCATATCTTCGGAGGAGTCAATGCCGACAAATCGCACACTACTCTCATTGGACAGAAAGTGGTCGATGGCAAGAAATGAATTACAGGTGGAGCACCCGAGATCGAATATCTGGCTCCCATCGCAGGCGAAGTCGGCGGCGATTTCGCCGATTATTCTTTGAATCTCGCCGTAAAATGGCACCGACCGATTGAGCATGTCATCGAAGACGGCGGCGGTCTTCCCGTCAAAGTCAAAATCGGCGACGTGTTCCAGGGGATCGGCGAAGAGCCTGTCAGGGCCGGGTGGATGCAGTGGTTCATCCGTTGAAGAAGGCTCTTTTTCGGGGCTAATCTCGACAAACGCAGAATTCTTACCGGGGCTTTTGTTGCTTGTCTTAGTATACATTTTCCCGACTCTTTCTTTGGGCACACACGTCGTCTTTCGGCATCGTTCTGACCTCATCGGTACTGGCCGGAATGTGTGAT
>JARRQQ010000501.1:0-3959 GCA_037381725.1 Sedimentisphaerales bacterium | reverse complement strand
TTCGCGGCCGCTTCATGTCAGAGGGCCGGTTCGTTCACATGACGCCGCACGTTGAAAACAAGAAAAGCAATTCCGACACGGACGAAAGCACGGATACTTACGATACGATTGCGTGGCTCCTGGAGCACGTGCCCAACCACAACGGCAAGGTGGGCCAGTGGGGCATTTCTTATCCCGGCTTCTACACGTCGGCCGGGGCCATTGACTCGCACCCTGCCCTCAAAGCGATCTCTCCTCAAGCGCCGGTTTCCGATTTCTATTGGGATGACGTTTACCATCACGGGGCGTTTCTGTTGACGCACTGGTTTGGATTTCTCAATCGTGTGCCGCAAAGACGCAAAGAGCTTGTCGATGAATGGCCGGACCCGATCTGCGAGGTCGAGACGACGGACGCCTACAAATTCTTCATGGACGTCGGACCGCTGAAAAACGTGAACAAGCTGTACTTCAAGGGGAAATCCAAATTCTGGAACCGGGTCGCTCGCCACCCCAACTACGACAAGTTCTGGCAGAAGCGCAACATTCTCCCACATCTGAAGAATATCAACGCCGCGGTCATGGTGGTCGGCGGGCTGTTCGACCGGGAAGACCTGTTCGGACCGTTGCATACGTACCAAATGATCGAGAAGCAGAATCCCGGCATATTCAACATATTGGTCATGGGCCCCTGGTTCCACGGAGGCTGGCTCCGAGGCAGAGGCAGCGAACTGGGCGATACGGATTTCGGCTTTGCCACGTCGAAGTATTTTCAAGACCATATTGACCTGGATTTCTTTAACCACTTCTTGACGGACGAAGAGAGCGAGCTGAACCTGCCGGAAGCCATGATCTTCGAGACGGGCGCCAACCGCTGGCGACGATTTGATCACTGGCCACCGGCCTCCGCGGAGAAGACGTGCTTCTACTTCCGCAAAAGCGGCAGATTGTCATTTGAAAAACCCGACGAGGAGGCCAACGTCTGCGATTCCTACGTCAGTGATCCGAACAAGCCGGTTCCTCATACAAGGGATAATTCGCAGTGGCTCAACAACACGTTCTATGCGGAAGATCAGCGGTTTGCCTCTCGCAGGCCGGACGTGCTGGTGTACCAGACGGACGTTCTCGAAGATGATGTCACTTTGGCCGGGCCCATCCTGGCCGATCTGTTCGTTTCCACAACGGGGACGGATTCGGATTGGATCGTGAAGCTGATTGACGTGTATCCCGACGATCTGCCGGAGAAGGCGGCTCAGCAAAGCTTGATTCGCGCGGAAGTCTTTCGCGGACGCTTCCGAGAGAGTTACGAGAAGCCCAAGCCTTTCATACCTAATGAGATTGCCGAGATTTCGTTCCCATTGTGGGACGTTCTGCACACGTTCAAGCGGGGACATCGGATCATGATACACGTGCAGAGTACGTGGTTCCCGTTCATCGACCGCAACCCGCAGAAGTACGTGCTGAACATCTTCGAAGCGAATGAAGACGATTTCATCAAGGTGACCAATCGCGTATATCGAACTAAACAGTACCCCAGTCACATCAAAGTCGGAGTATTGAAGCGACTCTTCTGACGTGCAGTGAGGAATCAGGGTGGCCAGATCCAAGAGAGACTATCCAGCGAGGTTTGTTCCTCGTCGTATTCCTTCCAGGTCGCTGATTCCGCCGTTGTCATCATCGGTGTCAGCGTTGTCACCGATACCGTCACCATCAGTGTCTCGCCACTCCTTTCGATCCAATGGAAAGGCATCCCAGGGGACGGACTTCGCCCTGTCCACCCCATCACCGTCCAAGTCTAACTCCTGGCAATCAGGAATCCCGTTGCCGTTGTGATCGTCGGCAACGCCGTCCCCATCGTCATCGGCATCGAGATTATCGCCGATCCAGTCCCCATCCTTATCCGCCCATTCGGACGGATCCAAAGGAAACGCATCTTCAACATCCGGCACCCCGTCCTGGTCGTCATCCGGGTCAAGGTCGTTGGCGATCCCGTCTCCATCGACGTCAGGCGGTCCGTCCGGCGTAATCAAAAGAGCGATATCCACCGTGAAGCCGGGAACAGTGAGGACATTCGTCCCCTTCGTCAGGTCCACCGTTTCGAGAATTGCTGCATTTTCAGGCGAGTACCAGTATCCTTTCGCCGTCTTGGGCACGTCGAGGCCGATTTGAATAGCGCGCATCTCTTTCGTGTGGTTGTCGAAGTGGTGCAGGTAGACGCCCGCCTTCTTGCTCGAAGCCAGACCGTAAGCACGTATCTTCGTCGGTTCCGAGACATCCACGGAAATCATCCGAACGTCCTTGTCGAGCCGGTACGCGAAATCTTGCATAGCCCGCACATATTCCCGTTCTTTCGGCCCGAGCCAGATATTCATGCTGTGGCCATCCCGCGCGTAACTGGTATTCCAGAAGATGAAAGCCACTTCGTTGAAAAACGCCGTCCAGTTTCGGATACGCATGCGCAGGGCGGACCGGTCGTCCCACACGCCTCCGATGCCTGGGGCGGGAGGTTTGCGGCGGTCGATGCGATTGCCCTGCTCACCCACGACGACGGGTTTGCCGTACCTTTTCCAGTTCTTCGCCCTTGCGGTGGTGACGGCGTCCGATTTCAGCTCGTCCTCCCTCTGATACCAGTGCGGGGCATTGACCTGGATGCCGGCAAGCTCGGGACGCTCCCAGCTCGTGGTAATTGGGTGTCTATACGGATCGATGGATTTCAGATAGGGAATCGTAATCGCGTACCAGTGGTCGTCGGCGTGCTGCTCGTTGAGAAACTCCCAGAAATCGACGTAAGCTCCCCAGCGATCAACGCTGTACTTGATGAACCTCTTGACCTTCGCCATGTTCGCTTCGTCGTAGGGTTCTTTGTTGAAGACCTTCTGATAGCCGAAAATTCCGTAGAAGATGCGAAACCGATACTTGCGCGCACAATTCAAGAGTTCATCCGTCATGACGCCTTCCTGGACCAGGTAGTGATCCAGGTCACGGTAGAGAGGGTACGAGCAGTTCTGCTGGGAGAAGCGATACAGATTGAATCCGCACCGCGAAAAGGTCCGAAAGTAAACGTCCGCGTTTTGCGGATTGTTGGATGGGCCGCGGACGAACATCGGGCCGGGCGGCAACGGCGGCGCGTCCTTCAAGTCCGTGCGGAACGGGCCTTCCATAGCGCATTGGTCCAGCACGGAGCCGGTCCCCGAATTGTCACCCCAGCAATCCTGCAGGCCAATCGGAAAGTACGGGCTTCCGTCATCGAACACAAATCGGAAGGGATTCGCCGGATGTCGCCGGACAAAGCCGGGTTTCGGCTCATCTCCCTGGATGCACGTGAAGGTCCCCTTTCCGCGTGCTTCTTTCCCTTCTGCGTTGCGAAAGACGAATTCGTACGTCCACCGGCCGGCTTGCGATGGGGCAAAGCGAGCCTTCCAAAGGTTCTGCTTGTCAAAGTGATATGAGACCTGCTGCCTCGGTCCTCGCTGGGTTTGAATCTTGTTTCGTCGAATAGACGGTCCGGCGGAAGAGCCATAGTGGAATCCGCCGACGTGAATCTGCTCCTTCGACGGCGAAGTGAAGATAACGTCAATGACAACGTCAAAGAAAGGATTCGCATAGCTGAGGTCGTGCTCGAACGTGATCTCAAACACGTCATATGTGGCGAGGCTGCGAGCATTCTGGCTGTACCTGACCTTCAGATCGCCGCTAGCCGACGCCGGATCATGGGCATCTTGTGCAGACAAGGGGTAGGAAGAAGCGAACAGGACCGAAACAACAAGGAGAAGTAGCGAACGTGTCCTCAACGTCATATCGATTCGGCTCCCGGCTGCCATAGGTATAGAAACTGAGCGCCGCCGCCCGCGTTCAGCCAGTCCGGCAGTTCGATATTGACCAGAGGTTCGAGACCTTCCGCATCGGCTGACGCCAAGCCGTAAGCGTTCGGCTTGTAGTCTGACGGCCGGTGATAGATCACCACCCGTGCCTTCTGTACGCCC
>JARRQQ010000500.1:0-3964 GCA_037381725.1 Sedimentisphaerales bacterium | reverse complement strand
GGCCACTCGCGACCTCGCCCAGACCGATGAGTGCACGCCCTACTGCGACCGCCACCCAGGGCATGGCTCCAGACGTTCAGTTCGTAGCTTTTCGCGGTCTTGGCGTAATACTGGTTGAACCAGACGGGGCTGCCCCATTTCTTGGCCAGGGACGTGCGGACACAGTAGGGCGTGCACTCATCGGTCTGGGCGAGGTCGCGAGTGGCCGTCCACCAATCCAAACCGTTCTTCTTGAACTCGGCGGTTCCGGGATAGGGCATCCACGTGGGATGGGTGAAAAGATACGCGCCCGGCCCGAAGAACTCTTTCGCGAGACGATAGTAGCGATCCTCGATGAGGCTGTTACGCAAGCGGGACATATCGAGGAAGTGATTGACGGCCGCCTGGCGTTCCGCCTCGCGACCTTCCTCACCGAGATACATGAGCAAGCAATCGCGAACCAAATCCCGGCCCCCGGTGCGTTCTGCATACGCGGCGGCGCGCGCCTCGGAGTACCAGAAGTCGTTTTTCTGCGGACATCCATCGAAGCACGGAGGAAATCCCCATTCGTCCTTCAGTATCCCGGCCAGGTCCAAACCCGCGTATTTCTCGACGATGGATCGCTGAAAATCGAGAAGATGCGGTGCAAACACGTCGGGCGTAAGATGTGCAAAGGCCACCGCGACACATGCCGTGCGCCCTTTCATATCCGCACCACAATGGAGGACGACCTCCACGGTGTTCTTATCCACGACGTTCATCGTGCAACATGCCAAGTCGACGTTCTTGACCGTGCCCGCCTTGATTCCGTTAGGACCTGGCTCGAATGCATAGACGCGCACCAGCCGGCTTGAAACGAGGAGATAAGGAACCGTTCTGGAATTCATGTGATCTCTGGGCACCTCAGACTTGATGCGGAGCGTCGCCTCCCCTTCTTCCGTGAGCTCGACCGTGCGGAGGCGAAGCACTTCCTGGAGCTCGTCCGGATAGCTCTTCTGAAAGGCCTCACGAGCTAATCGTACATCGAGCTCGAAAGCCACACCCATGCCGCACTGCTTGGCGTAGGCGACGGCCTCCCGCAATTGGGTGGGCACTTCGGGATTGGTGACCTCGTGCCCCGGCAAGCGACAACTGGTTGTCAGAAGATTGTAAACGGTATGGTCGCGGAAGAATTCGAGGCGCTCTCGATATCCCTGCGGCTTAAACGTATCCTCTGTCCAGAACCACGCGCCGATCACAGGGGTCACGCCGTCCGGCAGACGACCGGGAATTACGTTCGCCTTCTGTTCCGCAAGAGCCAAGGGAAAGAAAAATCCATTGATTAACGTGACCAGTAATATTCCTCGAATCATCCGGTACTCCTTTCGTTTCGAGTCTACCCTCATCGTGTCAGAAATCTTAGAAAAAATTTCTTTTCTACCCTATTGCTTTTCTTTTGCCGGGGCGTACTATGGCGGCGCCGTTGGATGCTCGTCCTAAGCGGCCCGGTGTTGTTGAATGAAATTAAACGATTCAACACTCTTTTTAAGGTGCAAAGAAGATGTGCCAGAAATGTGGATGCACGCCTTGTAAGGTCTGCGGCGCCCCTATCGAAGACGGCGTTTGCTCCGGCTGCTGGGAGCCGGCCGAGAATTGTGTCTGCGAACCCGACGACGAAAGCGAGGAGTCCGAAGACTGGTAACACCTTCAGTGTCTCAATCCACGGTCCACTGTATCTGAAACTCGCGGCCCGGCGAAAAGCCGGAATTCGACAGAGCGCATCAATTCTCTCAGGGATGAGAATATGATTTGCTTGCTTCCGCGGTGCCTCCGTACGCGCCGATGTTGACGATGCCGCCGTTGGGCGACGGCTCCAGGCCGACGGGCATGCTCGCATCGCCGACGTCGATGCAGGGGCTTGTTCTCTTATCGCGGAGCCAGCTTTGGCTGGTCGGGTCCCAGCGACCGGCCTGGGACATCAAGTGATAATCGTCGGCAGCCGGGTCAGCGAAATAGGGGTCAGCGTCGATGTTGCCCTCGCCCGGCCACGGGCCGTTCTCGGCTCCGCCCTCGACGTCGCTGTAGGTGACGGCGATGGTCGAATCGTCCTTGTTGTATATCTCGCCTCCGCCGTCCCAAAGGATGCAGTTGATGATCTGAACGGTGCAGGGAGCTTGCACGCGACCCTCGTCCAACGAGCAGGCCAGGGCGTTCCCATTGCCCGCCACGTTGCCGCTGAGCGTGCAATTGTTCAGCACGGCGGTACTGCCGATCGAGCAGCGTATGGCGCCGCCATACGTCATGGCCGAGTTCTCAACAAAAAGACAATTCGTCAGCGTCACGCCAGATGACATGATATTGCGTATCGCGCCACCACCATCGCTGGAGGCGGAGTTGCGGATGAAAACGCAATCCACCAGAGTCGGCTCAGCATACTCTCCCAAGCTGTATACGGCCCCGCCGTTAAAGGCGGCGGTGTTAGCGGAGAAGATGCAACTCGTCAGAACCGGACTGCACGCGCCCAGCTCACCGTGGCTATATATCGCGCCACCCGCCTGGGCCGAGTTGTCGTTGAACGTGCAGTTAGTCAGCGTCGGCCCGGCGTTCTCGTTAAATATCGCTCCTCCGATGGAAGCGGCGTTTTGCTCGAAGACACAATTCATGACCGTCGGCCCGGCGCAGTCCTCGCAATAGATGGCGCCACCCTGGTCATAATAGCCACCCGTGATCGTCACGCCGTTGAGCACCGACGACGATGTCTCGTAGCTGTGGAACGCGAATCCCCTGTGCGGCGTACTTGAGCTGCCCTGGCAATTCATTACGACAAGGACCGGGTCGTTTGGGTCTATGCTGCGGACCGTGATAGCCTTACCTTTGAAGTCCAGGTCTCGATTGCCTGCGCCCGTGTACGTTCCGGCCAGAATCATCACGACGTCCCCGGCGGAAGCCGCGTCAATCGCTTCCTGAATAGCGTCAAACGGATGCTCCGCGGAACCGTCCTCGAGCGGATCCGAGCGAGTCGGATCGTTGGCCTGAGGATCGTCCGGCGCGCCGGCGTCAACGTAGACAAGTAACGGCGGCAGAGCTTCAATCGCGCTTTCGGTCCGGAAATCGATACCCCACCGGTTGCCCGACGAGGCCAGCCCATCGCGCGAGTTGCCCGTCTGAACCAACAGGCTTGAGAAGACGTAGCCATCGGCCTCGGGCTGTATCGTGTAGGTGGTGCTTGGGCTCAATTCTTCAATGGCATATATCCCCCGGTCATCCGTCACAGCCATACGAGGCGTCTGCCCGGTCGCCTCGGCATAGACCGACACATTGGCCATTGGCCGAGCGTTTACGTCGAGGACGCGACCACTGATGATCTCGCCGGTGCCTGAGATCCGAATATTGTAGATGCACCCGAAAACGGAGGTGAACAAGCCTCCCTCCGAATCGATGTCGGGCAGGTTGTACCAGATGTCACTTGTCCCCTCCCAGCCCATGTTCAAATGGTGGTACAGCGTGGAGGACTCATAGCCGTAGCCGTCGCAGACGACGGCGTGCCCGCTATCCGGCTGAGCCGGATTGATGATGGCAAGAATCACGGGGGCCTTCGCGTCGAGATTAGGATTGATGACGTCTCGAAGGTGCCCACTGATGTCACGGCCGGAATCATACGCCATGACCGCGTTGCCGTATTGGAAGGTGTTGAGCAGCGCGTCTTTCCCGTCAGGCAACAGAGAAGCCGACCCACCGGACTCATAGAGCATGTAGGCTGCGACCCCGGCATCGTAGCAGAGCGCCCCGATGGCCTGGCGCTGGGCTTCGGTGACGGCGCCGCAATTGGACTCCGGCTTCAGGACCATATCGTCCCAGCGGTACGGGCCGCCGAGACCGTCGCCACCCCGCGTCCTGACAGTTCGCTCATGCCCCTCCACCGAAATCTGAAACTGGTGCGATCCGATGGACGCCGATGGATACTGGAAGTAGCGCATCACCTGGGCCATCGCCGTCGCCAGACAGC
>JARRQQ010000499.1:0-3964 GCA_037381725.1 Sedimentisphaerales bacterium | reverse complement strand
CATCGCACCCTGCCGGAATAGCCACGAAGCATGCTCTGAGCACAGTCGAATGGGGCGCGAAGGATTACGAAGGTTTGATGTTAGTTGGGGGAAGAATACGTTTCCGGCGAGGGAAGGAACTCGCTTGGTCCAAGATTACCTGTGTCCAATTCGCGCTGAACCAAAACAGATGGACTGACAGCGTGCCGCTGGCCACAGGTTGAATCAGACCGTACAGACAGTCGCCGATGTGATGTGAATGTCAGATCAAATACTGGCCGCTACCGTTGATCTCGTACTTGCTATTCGCTCGTATCGAGGATCATCATAAATGCTTCCTGCGGTATTTGGACGTTGCCGACGCTTTTCATACGTTTTTTACCTTCCTTTTGTTTCTTAAGCAATTTCATCTTACGTGTTACATCTCCCCCATACAGCTTCTGCGTTACGTCTTTACGAAAGCCTTTGATGGTTTCTCTTGCGATGATCTTTCCGCCAATCGCCACTTGGAGAGGAATCTCAAACTGATGCCGCGGGATCGCCCTGCGCAGCTTTATGATCAGCCTTCGGCCTCTTGCCTCCGCCTTACTGCGATGGACGATCAGACTCAACGCATCGACCGCAACCTGATTCACAAGAATATCGATCTTAACAAGATCGCCGGACTCAAAGCCTGTAAACTCATAATCCATCGTGGCGTAGCCGCGACTGATACCTTTGAGAAGGTCGTAAAAATCATACACGATCTCGGCAAGCGGAGCTTTATACTCAAGCATCACTCTCATCGCACTGAGATAATCGATCTTCACCAGCTTGCACCTTCTGGAATCCGCCAATTTCATAATCCCGCCGATCGAATCGGTTCCGGTGATTATTTCAAGACGAACGAAAGGTTCGCGAAGCTCTTCGATGTGACTCGGATCAGGCAATTGACTCGGTGATTCTATCCTCTTAACGGCTCCATCCTTCGTCACCACCTCATAACTAACCGTCGGCGCCGTCTGAACAACCTCTATATCATTCTCACGTTCCAGACGTTCCTGAACGATCTCCATGTGAAGCAGGCCAAGAAAGCCGCAACGAAAACCAAAACCCAGCGCAGGCGAATTCTGAGGGCTGAATGAAAAACTCGCATCGTTAAGCGTCAGCTTATTAAATGCATCTCTCAGCTCTGAATAATCTGTATTGTTGCCGGGATAGAAATCTGAAAAAACCATCTGCATGGGTGGTTTATAGCCCGGCAGTGCCTTCGAAGCCGGCTCATCGTAATCCGTGATTGTGTCACCTATCGTCACATCCGCCAACTCGTGGATATTTGCGATAACATAACCGACCTCCCCGGTGCCAAGTTCGTTCACAGAGGTCATCTCGGGCTTGAATTTTCCCAACTCCGTAATAAGATACGTTCTGCCGCTTCGCATAAAGCGAACCTTTTGCTTTACTTTCAAAGCTCCGGCAAAAACTCTAACATAACATATCACCCCTCTGTACTGGTCACAATGGCTGTCAAAAATCAGCGCTGCCGTCGGCTGATCGCTTTTGTCCACTGGTGCAGGAAGAAATGTCACGATAGCATCGAGGAGTTCTTTAACACCGAGTCCGCTCTTTGCGCTGACTTTGAAACACTCATTAGCACCGATCCCGATAATATGATTTATCTCTTCGGCTGTCGAATGCGTATCCGCTGCGGGCAAATCAACTTTGTTTACGACACCTAAAAGTTCAACATTGTTTTCCATCGCCAGATAAGCATTCGCCACCGTCTGCGCCTCAACGCCCTGGCTGGCATCAACGACGAGCAGTCCGCCCTCACATGCAGCCAACGCTCGTGAAACTTCATAATGAAAATCAACGTGGCCGGGCGTATCGATCAGGTTCAGTATATAGGTTTTACCCTCGTACTGATAATCCATCGTTACCGCTGAAGCTTTGATGGTTATCCCGCGTTCGCGCTCAATATCCATATTGTCAAGAAGCTGTTCAGCCTTGTGACGGTCAGAAATCGTTCCGGTCAATTCAATCATCCGGTCGGCGAGTGTGCTCTTGCCGTGATCAATATGTGCTATAATTGAAAAATTTCGTATGTACTTCGTATCCATCTCGTATATTACTGACCGGTTTTGCGTTTCTTGACGCCGTCTTTTGATTTCTTTCAATAGTCTTTTGCGGATTCTTGTAGAATTCGGACAAATCTCAAGAAGCACAATACGATGAAAGGCCCTGCTGGTTCGCAGGGCCTTTCGGTTCTCAAACCTTGTTGTTCGCTCAGCAGGGGATTACATTGGTCGCACACGGTCCTTTTTTCCCTTGACCGACCTCGAACTCGACCTTCTGGCCTTCATCGAGCGACGCATAGCCGGACGTCTTGATCTCCGAGTGGTGGACAAACAAGTCATCGCCGCCATCATCCGGGTTGATGAAGCCAAAACCCTTACTTGAATTGAACCATTTTACTGTACCAGTACTCACTTGCACTTCTCCTTGGCCTGATTACAGGCTACCTAAACGTATTTCTCATTGTCGATTTATTAGGAGCGTACTCTCGAGAAATGGAAGAATATACCCCACACACACGTTAGTATACCGAAGAGCACTGCACAAGTCCAAGAGAAATAGTCCAAATAAACAAAGGTTCGTCCGCTATTACCCAAACCCCGACAAAAGCTGAGTACGTCCGGATTTTCGACCATCGGCTGCCTCATCCGAAGGTCGGCACCGGGTCCGAGCGGCCCATTTGTCGGAAATGGTCATCGTTTTACGGAAAATAGTATTTGCAGTTATCCGAAATCCACCTTATAGTCGGTAAAATGAAATAGATAGAATACGACCATTGTGAGGTCCCGAACAGTCCTTTCTTGTGAATGGCTATCCGATTTCCATTGGCTTTTGCCGTGAGGATGCGGGCTTCCAAAGTCAACGAGGAAAGGACAAGATACTTATGGGAACTCGATTATACGTCGGCAATCTCTCTTATAATGCAACGGAGGAGGATCTACGGGCTTTCTTTGAGCAAGCAGGGGGTGTGACAGGGTGTGATGTCATGTTCGACAGGCAGACGGGCCGATCAAAGGGGTTTGCCTTTGTGGAAATGGCTTCTCAGGAAGACGCCGACAAGGTCATCGAAACCTACAATGGTAAAGACTTCCAGGGACGCGCATTGACCATTAATGTGGCCCGGCCGCGTGCCGAGCGGCAGATGCCGAATTTTGGGGGTGTTTTTGATCCGCGTAATGTCGGAGCCGGTGGAAAACGTCGCTCGGGCAAGGGGAGCCGGCGCGGATTACGTAATGAGAAACGAAGACGCAAGGGGATTTTCTAATCAGGGTAGCGGCATGGCAGTTGCTGCGACGCGGGTGGATCATGGAGACCTCCTGGGCCGGCCGGAGGCAAGTTTTTGCTTTTCCTATACCTGACCACACTTTCCATGCAAGTCGGGTATCGCTCCCGATTCTCGATATGTGCGTCTGCGGGGATCGATACTGTTGCTACACTACAGTGCGGTCAAAAGGGATCCTGACCGAACGTCTCTAAGACCCAAAGGAGTTGTCTGGATGTTGGAGGAACTCTCGTGAGTAAAAACGACGACATAAAATTGAACGCTCTGGAACAAGAAATCGGGCTTGCCAAGGCGATGAAGTTATATAAGCGCAATATTTCTCAGAATTCCGATGAATATAATGCCTTTGAACGATTGGCGGTTATCTACAGAGGCCGCAACCAGATAGAGGAAGAGGTTTGCGTGTTGAGAAAGGCGATTGCTTTTTGTGAACACGCTGTCTTTGCCGAACGTCTCGAGAGCATGCTGCCAACATTGAATCAAGTCACCAAGAGATTAAAAACCGCCCAGTCACTTCTGTCCTCGCGACAACAGGGATAGCTCGCCTTGTTTCTTGAGTCTACCGTACATCTTAGACTGTGAATGGCCATTTGCAGCGAAGACAATAGGGCTGTCACCGGCGGTTGAGCATCTAAGACACGGCTTGTC
>JARRQQ010000498.1:0-4903 GCA_037381725.1 Sedimentisphaerales bacterium | reverse complement strand
AATTGTGGGAAAAAGAAGGCCACAGATCAGCGTCGGTTTTGTCTCTCTGGGCTGTCCGAAGAACGTGGTGGACAGCGAGAGAATGCTCGCGCAGATCGCCCGAGCGGGCTTTCCGATAACTGCTGAGGTTGATAATGCTGACGTCGTAGTCATTAACACGTGTGGTTTTATCGCCCCGGCCCGTGAGGAGTCACTCGACGCCATAAGACGCGCCGTCGATTGCACACGCCGGGGTAATGTCAAGAAAATCGTCGTGGCTGGTTGTCTCGTGGAAAAACTGGGGCCGGAAATTCGCAACCAGGTCGACGGAATTGATGCGTTGGTGACTCTTGCACGGCGCGATAATATCGCCGAGACCATAAGAGAAATTCTTTCCGCGCCGCGCTCGAGACGCCGAACATCCGATCAGCCTCCGATCAGGCGGGGACGCCCACCGGCGCGCGACATCGTCCCGGACGACAGATGCCGACTGCTTATCACCCCGAGTCACTGGGCCTACCTGCGAATCAGCGAAGGGTGCAACCGTTTATGTTCCTTCTGCACCATCCCGGCCATCAGAGGTCGGTTCCGAAGCAAGTCGCCGCAGCAAGTCCTCGCCGAAGCGGATGAGTTAGTCTCCGCCGGCGCGGCCGAGTTGAGCATCATTGCCCAGGACACTACAAACTATGGGCGGGATTTGAGAATTGAAGATGGGTTATCGGCTCTGGTGAAAAAGCTTGAGAAAATCTCCGGACTCCGGTGGCTCCGCCTGATGTACCTTTATCCGTCCGGCGTCAGTGACACACTGATCGAGACGATGGCTCGAAGCGATAAGCTCGTCCATTATCTGGACGTTCCGATCCAGCACGTTAATGATCAGATCCTTAAGGCGATGCGCCGGCGTGATACCGCCGATTCGCTCCGGCGCCTGATCGAGAAGGTCCGTTAAACAGCAGCGCCTCGACGCATTGATGCTGGCTCAACAGCAAATTGCTTTCGCGCGAAACGAAGAGCGGATCGGCCAGACCCTGACGTGCCTGGTGGATTCGGTCGATCGTGAAGGCCTCGGCGAGGGCCGCTACTACGGCCAGGCGCCCGACATCGACAGCGTTTGCATCATCCGCAATTGCTCGGCTCAGCCGGGACAGTTCATCCGAACTAGGGTCATAGGCACACAAGACTATGACCTGGTCGTCGAGCAAATTTAGCTGTTGAATTTTGCCGCCGCAAATGTAAACTCCTGATTATGCTCAAGTGGATCCCTAACATTCTGACTCTGGGCCGGCTTGTCCTAACCGTCATCTTCCTGGTGATGATCCTGCTGGCTCCGCCCTATTACGCCAAAGGGGAGGTCGCCTTCCCCGGCTTTCTGGACGCCGCCTTCATTCTCTTCGTCGTCGCCGGCCTGACCGATATTGTGGACGGCTTTGCCGCCCGCAGACTGAAAGTCGCCAGCAAATTCGGGCGAATGGTCGATCCGCTAGTCGATAAGATTCTCGTCTGCGGGGCCTTCATTTGTTTTGCCATTATCCATCAACCGAAGCTGTTCAACCTGAGCCCCGTCGCGCTGGCGGTGATCCAATGGTCGGTAGCGGGTATTCTGATCGCCCGGGAAGCTTATGTAACGATATTGAGGCACATCGCCGAGGCACGCGGCGTCAATTTCGCCGCCACCAAGTCGGGCAAGATCAAGATGTTCCTGCAATCCTTCGCCATCGGCACGGTCGTCATTAGGATGGCCCACGTCCAGACCGCCGCGTGGGGCTACTGGTTCACCACCGCGACCTACGCGGTAATGGTCACCATGACGGTCATCTCAGGCATTCGGGCGACTCAGCGCCCTCACGGCTAACACGCATGTAACATAAGGAAAGAGGCTCATGAAGAACCAATCAGCTTTCTCAATCACGTCTGCAATTATCCTCTGCACGGCCGCAAGCTTGTTTGCGGGCACGGCGGCCGCGGAAGACTCGTTCCTCCCTCCCTTGCCCGCGGGCAAAGCGTGGAAACTGGCGTGGAGCGACGAATTCGATGGCACCCAGATCGACCAGTCCAAATGGGAGATCATGGGCGACTGGAAACGCCGGGACGGCTTCTGGGTCAAAGAAGACTCCTACCTGGACGGCAAAGGCCACCTGCTCATCCGCACGAAGAAAGACGGCGACAGGTACACCTCGGGCGCCGTGCGGACCCGGGACAAATTCGAGCACACGTTCGGCTACTGGGTCTGCCGCTGCAAGTTCCCCACGCAGGAGGGACACTGGCCCGCCTTCTGGCTCATGGGCAATGAAGTGGGCCGAGTCGGCGACGAAGGCCGCGACGGCACCGAGATCGACATCATGGAAAAGCCGTGGCGCGAGGACAAGACCACGCAAAACCTCCATTGGGACGGCTACGGCAAGGCCCACAAGAGCGCTGGAACCGGGCAGCTTCTCATCCCCGGCCTCAGCAAAGGCTTCCACACGTTCGGCCTGTACTGGACGCCGGAGGAATACGTCTTCTACGTCGACGGCAAGGAAACCTGGCGCACCAGCGCAGGCGGCGTTTCCCAGGCGCCGGAGTACGCCAAGCTGACCGAAGAGATCGGCAAGTGGGGTGGTGACATCACGAAGGCAAACCTTCCCGATTACTTCGTTGTCGATTACGTCCGCGTCTACGACGAGGTAAGTGCCGCGCCCGCGATGGACGCCCGGACGAAGGACCTGATCGAGCGTGCGGCCAACGTCCGCCCATCGCCGCAGCAGCTTGCCTGGCAGAAGCTGGAGTTCATTGCGTTCATCCACTACACCGTTAACGCCTTCACGGACCGCGAATGGGGCGAGGGAACCGAAGACGAATCGATCTTCAACCCGACCCAGCTCGACGTCCACCAGTGGGTCCGCACGTGCAAGGACGCCGGCATGAAGATGGTCATTCTCACCGCCAAGCATCACGACGGCTTCTGTCTGTGGCCCAGCAAGTACACCGAGCACTCGGTCAAGAATAGTCCTTACAAGAACGGCAAAGGGGACATCGTCGGCGAGCTGGCCCAAGCCTGTCGCGAGGCGGGGCTCAAGCTCGGGCTTTACCTGTCGCCCTGGGATCGCCATGAGCCGAGTTACGGCACCAACGCCTACAACGACTTCTACAAGAACCAGCTTCGCGAGATCCTGAGCAACTACGGCCGGATATCCGAGGTCTGGTTCGACGGCGCCAAAGGCCCCAACGCCAAGAATATGGAGTACGACTGGGCCGGCTATTATGCCATCGTCCGCGAGCTTCAGCCTGACGCCGTGATCTTCAACGGCCCGGACATCCGCTGGGTGGGCAACGAGCGCGGCTACGCCCGCCAGAGCGAGTGGAGCGTGGTCAACAGCAACGGCTCGCTGTTCGGCATCGTCAACTGCACGCAGAAGGATCTCGGTAGCCTCCAGGCCCTCGGCGACGGCGAACGGCTGGTTTGGTATCCCGCCGAGACCGACGTCTCGATTCGCCCGGGCTGGTTCTATCATGCCAGCCAGGACGACAAGGTCAAATCCGTCGCGACCCTGCTCGACATCTACTTCAAATCCGTCGGCCGCAACAGCGTCCTGCTGCTGAACCTGCCCCCCGACAAGCGGGGCCTGATCCACGAGAACGACGTGCAGCGGCTCCGCGAGTTCCGCAAGGCGCTCGACGCGATCTTCGACGAGAATCTCGCCGCCGGGGCCAGGGCAACGGCATCGAACGTCCGAGCCGGCGACCCCGCATTCACGGCCGACAAGATCACCGACGGCGACCCGGAGACCTACTGGACGACCGACGACTGGACCACCTCGTCCGCGGTCGAGTTCGACTTAGGCAAAGCGTGCACGTTCAACGTGGCCGAACTGGCCGAGCATATCGCGACGGGCCAGCGAATCGCGCGATTCGTGCTGGAGGTCCCCGACGGCGCGGGCTGGAAGGAATTCGCCCGCGGCACAACGGTCGGCTACAAACGGCTGCTCCGTTTCGACCCTGTGACGGCCTCGAAGGTACGCCTGCGCATCCTGGACTCGCGCCTCTGCCCGACGCTCTCAGGCTTCGGCCTCTACTTCGCCCCGCCGAGACCGTAGAGCCGGACTGACAAGCACAAATTGGCTTCGTTTTGCGCGTTCGACACGAGCCGCCGAGAGACCGTGGCCCGCCGCGTGGACAGCGATTAGCTCTCCTTATTCTTGTATCAGATTTTCACATACTCCTTCCTCCGCGCTCTCAGCGTGCTCTGCGGTAGGAGAATTGGGTTTGTTTTTTCGTCTATTGCCGGGTTCACCGAGACCACACAGATTGGGTTTGTTTTTTCAGCGTAACCACGAATCCTGATCCCGATTGATGTCTATCAGGGCTAATAAGCGTGAAATCAACAGAAGAATGAGGGAATTTGTGAAAATTGGCATAAATCTGTGAAAGTCTGTACGTTTTTAGTCCCGAAGGCACAAAGTCAATGTACATGTCGATTGCGGCTCTCCGATCTCGGGCTCTCGGCGGTTAACCAAAAGGCGTAGATTGGGTTTGTTTTTCAAAACGGGGCTTGTCAAGCAATTCGAGATTCACTTCCCCGGTTTGCTGATATCCTGGTTTCCACACCCTGATAACCTGATAGCCTGATCCCCTTCATTTGGTTCTCCGTCGTCCGCCTTCACTATTCACTAAATACCACCCACTATCGACTGTCTATTGTTAGGTATATATTATACTACATTCTGCATTAAATGTCAAGGGAAATAGCATCGAAGACATGAAAAGGTGTCGCGGGGGTTGCCATTGTTAAGACACTCATTAAGCTATAGTTGTGTGGGTTACGTGCTTGAACACTCGAACATGAAGGGACGTGCCGAATGGATACGCAGATTCGCGAAGTCGTCAGGAAGCTGATGGACGGTCTCGCCTCGGATACCGGCATGGTTCGCGTCTACGCCTACGGCTC
>JARRQQ010000497.1:0-3986 GCA_037381725.1 Sedimentisphaerales bacterium | reverse complement strand
ATTTGCCTTCGTGACTTTTTCATCGACAGACTTCGTTGTAGTTGTTGTGTCAAATTGCTCGTGTTCATTCTGTGTCGTCATTGCTCGGCTCCTCTAAACGCAGCCCAAACTTCTCAAGAAGCTCTGTTACATACGTTTCGATGTCGTGTATCGGGATACTTAGCCAGTCTATTAATTCCTGGTTCTTTTTGGAGTCTCGGTGAAAGTTGCACAGTAACTCGAAATGGTCTGCGTTTCCTCGGAACGTGAGATTGACCTTTCCATTCTCATATTTCAAAGTCCTTGCAATAGAACGTTCATCGATCTCACGATTTAATTCTCCGAGAGCATGGTCAATTTCGTCCTTTGCGTACAACTTGACCATTTCTGAAGAGAGATCGACGGTCTTATGATTCACATTGAAGCCAGCTGCATGGACGGGAGTTTCTGGAAGCCACGTTAGGACTTTTGCAGCACATTCCATCGCATGTCTGAGAGCATCATAGTTCGGCTTAACAAGAACAAATTCCAAACGGTTTGGACCTGCCAACACTCTGATATCTCCATTAGGATGTTCTACTTGACATGGGATCGTAGCATCGATGGATACCATAACTGGAACCTTTGTTCCTTTCTCAAGCCCAAATATCTTTTCGGCTATTCGTCCTGGCGAAAGGATGGCCACATTCCAATAGCCAAGTATCACTACACTCCAGTTAAACGGCTGAACTCCCATTTGAGCATTTCCTTTATACGTTGTCACAGATGTTGTTAATAGTGATGATATCACTTCCCGCCAGGGATTTCATTGGTACATTTATAAAGCTGCCATCAGCACGATGAGTCTAACGTAGCCGGGGCCATTTGTCAACAGCTCTTTCTTCCATCCCGGTGCTCGAAGCCCATAGTGAGTTTGTCGAACGATGTGTTGACTAATTCAGGAGAGTCCTTTTGCTTCTATGTTCGGTCGAATCCTATTCTGTTTCGGTGATGTCGGTATCGGGTTTGCCGACGAGGTAGATTCTGTTTTTGCCGCTGCGCTTGGCTTCTAAGAGGGCTTTGTCGGCCTGGAGGAACAATTCCTCGGTGGTTTGGGCGTCGCGGGGGAAGGTGGCGAGGCCGCCGCTGATGGTTAGGACGCCTTTGCCTTCGGGGCCTAATCCGTCGAGAGAGGATAATTCGGCCTTCTCCAATTCTTGTATGAAACGCTTTGCGATGGCGAGGACCTCCGTGGGGTGGTCGGCGGAGGCGGAACGCCTTTCGGAAGTCGGGCATCCGTCTTTTGAACCCCCGGTCAAACCAGGGGCCAAATGATTGGTCTTCTGTTTTGCCGCACCCGGGTCGTCCCAGAAGATGACGGCGAACTCGTCGCCGCCGATTCTGCCGACGACGTCGTGGCTCCGGCAGCACCGGCGGACCAGAACGCCCGCTTGTCTCAAGATATCGTCGCCGGTCGCGTGGCCGTACTGGTCGTTGTAATGCTTGAAATTGTCGATGTCGAACATCAGCAGCGTGACCTGCCCGTTCTCTATTTTGGCCCGCTCGATAATCTGGCGGGCAAACTCCCGGATGTACCTCCTGTTCTTCAGTCCCGTCAGGTCGTCCTCTGTGGCCAATCGCTCCAGGTGCCTGATCCGCTGCGCCAGCGCCTCTTGCCGATGTTGCTCCGCGATAGAGGGTTCCTCGCGGCGGGGCTTCGTCTGCGTTGTCGTTTCAACGGGTGAAGGGGCTCGATACGCCGTTTGTCCGCCTGGCTCCGGGACGAGCGCTTGTCGGGAGGACACGCCGTCGCGCGCTGTGGCGGACTCGTAGAGCGTGTCCGGGCGGACGGGACAGATCAAGTAGCCCTGGGCGAGCTTTGTGCCGTCGTAGGCGGTGTTGACCAGTTGTATCGCCAGCGGCTCCTCGTACATCTGGGCCAGAAGGATGATCTTCGCATCGCAGCGGTCCTTCAGGTCTCTCAGGGTTGCGCTTAGCCGGGCAGGAATCGCGGAGATCACGACGGCGATGGCTGCAAAGTCATCGTTTTCTACAGCCGCGATGGCGTCGTCCGGGCTGGCACAGACTTCGTAGCGTGTGCCATTGACGCCGCCGGCATCCGGGAAGGCGCGCTCAATGTCGCCGACCAGCAGAATCCTGGCGTCACCCGGGCCTTGAGTGATTTGTTCATCAGCGCCATTGATCATTTGCATCACCACACGAGCATTGGTTTCAACTCCGGTGGCCCGACGTTCGTCTTCGCTGGAGTCGGGTCGGTGGCAGCCGCACAGTGGAACCTGAGCACCGGCCAGCCCGCCGGCTCGGTTCACAGCAAGAAAGTGCCTCCAACCAGTATTCATGCTAACGAAGCGCCGGGACAAGTCAAGCTAAATCGTCCGGGGGGAGTTGGATACAAAGACGCGGGTTTTGAGGTCGCCGTACGGTGCGGGCCGGTCACTTGGGGGGCAAGCCCTCGAGGTTTCTTCTGACCTGTTCGGCGTAGAAACTCTCGGGATACGATTCGATGAAACTCGTCAGCGTGGCCCTGGCTTGCTCCAGGGATTTCTTCTTTGTTTCTACGTTTGCCTCATCCTCCTGACGCCATAGGCTGATCTTGAGCAGGCCCAGCTCGTACAGCGCCAGTATCCCGGCGTCAGTGTGAGCGTATTGCTCGTGCACTTGCCTGAGCTTTTCCGCCCGAAGCGCCTCGTCGGGGACGAGCTTAGCCTGGGCGAGCAGGATGTTGTCGCGCAGGGGGTCGGCGTCGTCGGTCTGTTCGAGCAGGCCGTCGAGCTGCTGGCCGTAGTCGAGCCCGTGCGGATTCAGGAGAACGAATCTGGCCAGTCGGTCCCTTGATCCCGGCTCGTCGTCGCGGTTCTCCGACCCTATCAGAATTCGTATCTGGTGCAGCCTTCTGTTTAGCTCGTCGAGCTTCGGTAACGTCATCACCGTGTCGGGCGGGGAACGAAACAAGCCGAAGAGTCTTCCCGATGGCGGCTCTTCTGTTTGGCGCAGCTTTTTCTGTTCGGCGTCGAGCATCGTCTGGGCTTTGGCTAGCAGCTCCTCCGCCTGCTCGAACATGCCCCGTCCCGCCCACTGCATGGCCACGCGCCATCGGGCTTCGATGGATTCGGGGCTGTCGCCGAAGTCCTGGAAGAGCGCCCACCAGATCCTCGCCGCCCTTTCGTGGGGATAGTCGCTGTAGAAGTGCAGGATTTCTTTTTCGCCGAGGACGGTCGTATCCGGCTCAAATTCAGTTACAAGCCCCTTGTAATACAGCGCGATCGCCATTCGCCGGCTGTTGGGGCGTTTCTTGACGAAGATATCGTATTCCTTGAGGAGCTGCTCCTTGAATTCTTGGTACACTAATTCGTCAGGTACGATGAACCAGTCCGGCCAGCGGTCGTCGTAGCTCAACTGAATTTGGATCTCTCTTTTGAGCTCGACGCGAAGGGCTATCGGCTCGGTCGGATAGAAGAAGCTCTCCAGGTATTTCCTCGTGGCGGCGTCTTTCGTCGTGGCGTCCAGGGCCTCGGTGATGCTGTGATCGTGAAACGCGCTGACCTCCTCCGGGTTGTTCTTGGCGACGTAGAGCTGGTAGTCAAGCTCATCGAAACCGATGGCGAGCTCGAAAACGACCACGGCGATCACGAGGGTCAGCAATGTGAAGATCCAGGTCAGGCCGGGCCGGTAGCGCGTGAAGTGCCCGATGCCCAAGACGAGTCCGGCGATAGTCAGCGAATCGAGCCAGGCAAAGATCCAGGGCGAGAAGGAGAATCCCCATTCGATGGGTTCGACGGCTCGCAGCCGGCCAAAGTAGGCCCAGTAGAGAAGCTGCGGCGTCATGCACAGAGCGATGGCGATGAAGCGCGAGCGGAAGCGGAGCGGCCGGCACGCCACGGCGATGCAACTGACCAACAGGCACAGGGCGAAGCCCGGCAGGTTCGCCAGGAAGAATACCTCCAGTATGAAGAGGATGCTGTAGCGAAAGCTCTTCAGTTGCGAGTTCAGGACCGGCACGACAGCCA
>JARRQQ010000496.1:0-4011 GCA_037381725.1 Sedimentisphaerales bacterium | reverse complement strand
GTTCCTGATTCACCGCTTGACCTATCGGCGGAAGAATCACAAAAATCTCCACGTGCGAGGGTCCAAGGAGGAAGGCACGACGACGACCCCCTTCGATATGCTTGTTAGAAATGATATGGATCGTTTTCACCTGGTTCACGATGTGATCGACCGAGTGCCGAAGCTCGGCTATTTAGCGGCCTACGTGAGCCAGGAGATGCGCGATAAACTGATTGAACATAGACACTACATCGTCAAGCACGGTCAGGACATGCCGGAGATTGTGAACTGGAAATGGCAGGAACCGCTTGGGTAAGGAAGAGACTCGATATGGCAATTTCACAGTACTATATGCTGCCCCCGATGCCTGAAGGCTTGCGAGGGCTTACGGAGCTCGGGCTGGATCTGCGATGGTCATGGAGCCACAGCTCAGACGTGCTCTGGGAGCAAATGGACCCGGAAATATGGGAATTGACACGCAATCCCTGGCTGATACTTCAGTCGATCTCCAGGGTGCGTCTGAAGGCTCTGGCGGAGGACGAGTCTTTCAGAAGCCAGGTGCAGGAACAGGTCGAGCAACACAGGGAATATCTGGAAGGGGCCACGTGGTTTTCCAATACGCATGGGCAGTTGTCCACGACCATTGCGTACTTGAGCATGGAATTCGGCCTGAGCGAGGCCTTGCCCGTCTACTCGGGAGGCTTGGGGATTCTGGCCGGGGACGTATTAAAAACAGCGAGTGACCTGGGAGTACCGCTCGTGGGAGTCGGTTTGCTCTATCAACAGGGGTACTTCAGACAAGCGATCAATTCCGAAGGCAGGCAGATCGAGTTCTACCCTTACAATGACCCAAGTCAGTTGCCGGTTCTGCCTGTGCAGAACCACGAGGACCAATGGCTCAGAGTGGAGGTCCGGTTTCCCGGCAGGTCTGTAAAACTGCGCGTATGGCAAGCCAGAGTAGGACGGATAAAGCTCTATCTGCTCGACAGTAACGATCCCGAAAACAGTCCGGCCGACCAATGTATCACATCCGAACTGTATGGCGGCGGACCCGAGATGCGGCTGCAGCAGGAAATGCTGCTCGGAATAGGAGGCTGGCGGCTGTTGCACACCCTCGGTATCCAAGCGGAGGTCTGCCATCTCAACGAAGGCCACGCGGCCTTGGCCGTGGTTGAGAGAGCACGGACGTTCATGGAAAATACAGGTCAGTCATTTGAGGTTGCATTAGAGGCGACCCGGGCGGGCAACATCTTTACCACACATACACCCGTAGCCGCCGGTTTTGACCGATTTGCTCCCTCCCTAGTGTATCAGTATCTGAGGGGATATATGGAGCGGCTTGGAATTGGCGTAGAGGGACTAATCGACCTGGGGCGAGAAGAACCCGGCAATAGGGCCGAACCATTGAACATGGCGTATCTGGCTGTTCGAGGCTCTGGTATTGTAAGTGCCGTCAGCCGCCTCCACGGACGGGTGAGTCGTCGCATCTTCCAGAACTTATTCCCACGCTGGCCCGATCATGAAGTCCCCGTCACGTACGTAACCAACGGCGTCCACGTGCCTTCCTGGGATTCGGAGGCGGCCGACAAGCTCTGGACCACCTCATGCGGCAAGAACCGGTGGGTGGGCACGCTTGAGACGGTAGAAGCGGACCTAAAGAAGATCCCGGACGAGACTCTGTGGGAGTTTCGCAATGAAGGACGGCGTCGTCTGGTTGAATACGTCCGGCAAAGGCTCGTCAGGCAGCTCGAAGCCTCCGGGGCTTCCACCGAAAGGGTCGAGCAAGCCAAGGGGTATTTAGATCCCAACGTGTTCACAATCGGGTTCGCAAGGCGGTTTGCAGAATACAAGCGGCCCAACTTGCTCCTGTACAATCCCGAACGCCTGACAGCCCTTCTCGCGAACAAGGAACGTCCAGTGCAACTGATCATCGCCGGCAAAGCCCATCCACAAGACGACCACGGCAAAGCGATGATCTCCGCATGGTCTGATTTTATTCATCAAGCCAACGCGCATTCGCACGTCATCTTCCTTGCGGACTACGATATGTCACTCGCCGAGCAACTCGTACAGGGAGTCGATCTATGGATAAACACACCTCGAAGACCGTGGGAAGCCAGCGGCACGAGCGGGATGAAGGTCCTGGTCAACGGCGGGCTGAATCTTTCGGAATTGGATGGTTGGTGGGCAGAGGCCTATAAGCCCGAGGTCGGATGGGCCTTGGGTGATGGAAAAGAGCATGGAGATGATCCGGGCCACGACACGTGGGAAGCGAAGCAACTTTATAGTATTCTGGAAAAGGAGGTCGTGCCCGCCTTCTATGATCGGGATACAAACGGTATTCCTCACCGATGGGTAGAGAAAATTCGCATGAGCATGGCGGAGCTGACGCCGCGCTTCAGTAGCAACAGGATGCTGCGCGAGTACGTCGAGAAGTTGTACGCTCCGGCCCTTTCAGCTTTCCGTCAGCGAAGCGGCAACAACGCGGCGGAATCAATATCTCTCTGCCAGAGGAAAAGGTCGGTCCAGGCCAACTGGCCCCGTATCCACTTCGGCGCCACCACCTCCAAGCTGGAGGATGGACAGTACCTTTACAGAGTGCCAGTGTTCCTGGAGGGCATCGATCCGGAGAACGTCACCGTTCAACTCTACGCGGAACCGCGGGACGGCGAGAAAGCCGAGGTCCATAACCTGACTCGGGGCGAACGGGTCAACGCGCCTGAGAAAGGGTATTACTTCACTGTACGTGTACCAAGTCGGCGGAAGATAAGCGACTATACGCCACGGGTCGTCGCGGCTCTCGGAGACGCTGTCGTGCCCCTGGAAGCCAACCAGATCCTCTGGAAAGAGTGAAAGGGGTATGACGTGGGTGAGATTTTCAAAGCTTATGATATTCGCGGCTCTTATCCGGACGAAGTAAACGAGGACGTCGCCCAAAGAATAGGAGCGGCTTTTCCACAGCTTCTATCGGGCCGGAACATTGTGTTGGCCCGCGACATGCGCGTCTCGTCGCCGGCGCTTGCCAAGGCGTTTACAAAAGGAGCACTTGAAACGGGGGCTTCGATTACAGACGTCGGCATGACGACAACACCCATGCTGTATTTCGCCATAATCGACGGAGCGTTCGACGGCGGAGCGATGGTTACCGCGTCCCATCTGCCGGCGGACATCAACGGATTCAAGCTTTGCAGGGAAAACGCTATTCCACTTAGCGGCGACCACGGACTGCCGGAATTGAAGAAGCTGACTGGCAAGCCATCCGGCACAAAGACCGGGTCCCCTAATGAAGGACAGTACAAGGAACTGGACTACCTGGAGCGGTACATTGATCGACTGAGCACATTCGTTCATGAACCCAAAGGCTTAAACATCGCAGTGGACGTCGGAAATGGGATTGCCGGGCCGGAAGTTGCTTCGCTCTTCAAGAGAATTCCTGAATGGAACTTGATACCTATGTATATGGATCCCGACGGCCGTTTCCCGCATCACGTCGCCAATCCCCTCATAGAATCAAACACCACCGATCTGCAGAAGAAAGTCGTGCAAGAAAAGACGGATATAGGCGTTGCTTTCGACGGCGACGCCGATAGATGCGGCTTCATCGATGAAAAGGGAAGAAGAATTCCGGAAGATTTGGTAACGGCGCTTATCGCGGAATCCTTTCTGGCCCAAACTCCCGGGGCCACAATTCTGTACGACCTTCGATCGAGCCGAATCGTGCCCGAGACGATAAGCCGGTTGGGGGGAAAACCAGTGCGATGCCGGGTGGGCCACGCCTTCATAAAGGAACAAATGAGAAAGGAGAACGCAATATTTGCCGGTGAACTCTCGGGCCACTACTACTATCGCGATATGGGATTCACGGACAACGCCATGTTCACGATGATCTGGATGTTGAATTTCCTCGCCTCGAAGGATGCACCTCTTTCGACTTCGGTCGAACCGCTGAGAAAGTACCATTCGACCGGTGAAATCAATATGCAAATACAGAATAAAACACCCGTTTTCGATGCCCTTGAGAAATTCTACACA
>JARRQQ010000495.1:3123-7135 GCA_037381725.1 Sedimentisphaerales bacterium | reverse complement strand
GATGAGTCCTTGCCGCTGGTCGTGATGACCGCCTGGAGCAGCATCGAGTTGGCCGTCGAGGCGATGCGCCGGGGTGCGCGTGATTTCGTTCAGAAACCCTGGAAGAACGAGCGATTGCTGTCCGTCCTACAAACGCAAGTCGAGTTAGGCCGCGCCCTTCGCGAGGGCAGGAAGCTGTCACAGGAGATCGACTATCTCAAAAACGAAGCTCGGAGGATTTTAATCGCTGAGTCGCCTGCGATGCGGCCGGTGCTGGAGACCATCACCAAAGTGGGGCCCTCCGATGCCAATGTCCTGATTACCGGCGAGAACGGCAGTGGTAAAGGTGTCGTGGCCCAGGCTCTGCACGCAGCCTCGCTCCGCAGGGACAAATCCCTGGTCACCGTGAATGCAGCCAGTGTGCCGGAGGCCGTCTTCGAAAGCGAGTTGTTTGGTCACGTCGCCGGAGCTTTCACTGATGCCAAAACAGACCGTATGGGCCGATTCGAATTGGCGCATGAAGGCACGTTGTTCCTGGACGAGATCGCTGCGGTTCCCGTCAATCTGCAATCGAAGCTTTTGCGTGTCCTGGAAAACGGCGAGTTCGAGCCCGTCGGCTCGTCCAGGACGTGTCGCGTGAATGTCCGCATTCTCTCGGCCACGAACGCCGATCTCGATCAGGAGGTCGCGGACGGACAGTTTCGCCAGGACTTATTGTATCGTCTCAACACAGTACGAATTCGTGTACCACCGTTGCGAAAGCGGCCAGAGGATATCCCTCTACTGGCGACTCATTTCTTGAGAGGATACATCGTCAAATATCGAAAGGCGATCACCGGCTTCAGTGAGAGTGCTCTGGAGGCGCTCCAGCAATATACTTGGCCGGGAAACGTGCGACAACTGGATCACGCCATCGAGCGGGCAGTCCTAATGGCGCAGACTCAACTGCTTGGACCAACCGATCTTGGTCTGCAATCGGGCGACTTGATTGCTCCGCAGTTCGAGGATATGACATTAGATCAGATTGAAGGTTGGGCCGTCCGCAGGGCATTTGACCGGTATGATGGCGACGTCAGCAGGGCGGCACAGGCCCTGGGCTTGAGCCGAGCGGCACTCTACCGGCGGCTTGAAAAGCATCAGATCGAATAGGATGAGATTCGAACGGAAGATTATAGTTCTCTCCTTGTTGGGCGGCCTGGCCGGTGTTCTAATGGCTCTTGCCCTATTGTGGACGACGTCCTTTGAACACTCCACTCAACTGATCTTGACATTTCTGATCTTGGCATTCTGGGTCGGATTTGCCCTAAGCGTCAGGAATAAGGTGGCCTTTCCTTTGCGCACGGTGTTGAACATCCTGGGGGCCTTACGCGAGGGGGACTTTTCCATGCGTCTCCGAGGCGCTCGCCGGGACGACGCGATGGGCGAACTGGCCTGGGAGGTCAACCGGCTGGTCCAGTTCCTCCAGGGACAGAGGTTCGATGTTCTCGAATCGACGGCTCTGTTGCGGAAGATTCTTGCGGAAATCGACGTGGCTCTTTTCGGATTTGACTCGCACGGTTTTTTGCAGTGGGTTAATGACAGCGGCCGGGAATTACTAAAGACAGACGGTACAAGAGAGATAGACTTTCCCGCGGAGAAGTTGGGACTTGATGTATGCCTGAAAGGACCAACGCCGCGTATTGTTGATCTTTCTCTTCCGGGAGCGGTGGGACGATGGGAGCTTCGTCGCGCGACCTACCGGGAGAAGGGTCTGTCGCACCAATTGGTCTTTTTATCCGATATGACCCGGACGCTGCACGAAGAAGAACGCCAAGCTTGGAGACGCCTGATTCAAATCCTGCGCCACGAGATCAATAACAGCCTGACTCCCATCCAGTCCGTGGCCCAAAGCCTTCAAACATGTCTCAAGCAGGAATCCCGCACCGAGGGCTGGGAGGACGACGTGCGCGAGGGTCTGGAGATCATTGCCGAACGCTCCGAGGTTCTGGGAGGTTTCATCGCCTCGTATTCCAGGCTGACGCGCCTGCCCGAGCCGACGTTCGCGCAGATGAAAGTCGAGACGTGGATACGGCACGTGGTGGGTTTGGAGACACGTTTGCCCGTGGAAGTCGTACGTGGCCCCGAATTGATGATTCAAGCCGACCACAGCCAGCTCGACCAGCTCCTGATCAATATCGTATCCAACGCCGTGGAGGCTTGTTTGGAAGCCAAGCGGCAGGGGGATCGGCACGTGGGGGTCACCTGGCGGGTCATCGGATCATTTCTTGAGGTCTGGGTTGATGATGACGGATCCGGCTTGGACGCCGGCACGGACCCTTTTGTACCGTTTTTTACGACGAAATCCCAAGGTTCCGGCATCGGCCTGGCCCTGAGCCGTCAGATTGCCGAGGCCCACGGGGGCTATTTGGAGTTACTCAATCATCCGGTCGGATCGGGGTGCCGGGCTCTGCTGAAGCTGCCCGTCCATCCCCATCACGAGGACAATCCCTGACCGGACAAATCTGCAACAATCTGTTCGATATCGGGCGCGTGCCTCCTGAAATCGGACACTCCGCAGAGCATTCGGGGACACAAATCTGCTCTCTAGGAGCCAAAAAGCCGGATTCTGCAATAAATCTTCCTGGTACACGACTTGTATAACGGTGGAGTATGGATATACCAAGAAAATCTCGAAAAGTCAGACGTATGGTGATCCGTGTCATCAGCGGCATCGTCGCGCTGGGCGCTATTGCTGCAATTACCCTGGGTCTCTCACGTCTGGAACCGGCGTCGCCGACCGTCGAGCGGCAAACGTTGCTCATCGATGCGGTCAAGCGAGGGGACATCATTCTGGAAGTGCGAGGTGTGGGCACGCTTGTCTCGGAAGACAGGCTCACCGTGCCCTCACGGGTTAGTGGTCGTGCAGCGGAAATTGTGGTTCAGGCTGGGATTCCCGTCGAGCCGAATACGGTTATTCTTGTACTTAACAATCCGCAGTTGGAATTGACTTGGAAGGATGCTCAGAGTCAACTCCGGTCGGCTAAGGCGCAATTTAATGCTGCACAAGCCAGGCATCTGAGTGAACAATTACGTCTCGAAGCTGGCATCGCGGCAACCGAAGCCGACGTCAATAATGCTAACCTCACATTTGAAGTAGACAAAAAGCAGTATGAGGATGGCTTGATTTCCGAGCTTAGAATGAAGTTGTCAAGAAGTAACTTTGAGCAACAGAAAAACAGGTTAAGGGTCGAGAAGAGACAATATGACGTATGGCTTAACCAGACGAAACCGGCGGAAATAGTGTTGGAAAGAGCTTCGCTGGAGCGGGCGCAATCCCAGTATGATCTGGCAGAAGCAGATCATGAATCCTTGAAAATACGTGCTGGAGCAAAGGGTATTCTGGCTCCGATTGAGCAGCCCATTGAGAAGGGTCAGCATATCGGAGCAGGCCAGATTGTGGCGCGAATCACGGATCCAAACAAGCTCATGGCGCGTCTGCAGATTCCCCAAGGTCAGGCGCGGGACGTGAAAATTGGGTTGCCTGCCGAGATCGACACCTACAACGGGCTCGTGTCGGGCCGCGTCTCACGTATCGAGCCGACTGTCATGGAAGGCAACGTAACGGTGGATGTATCCTTGGATGGGCCATTGCCCAAAGGATCCCGGCCCGACCTGTCGGTGGTTGGGACGATAGAGATTGAGCAGCTTCTCGACATTCTCTACGTGGGCCGGCCCGTGCTCGCCTCGGCTGACAGTAAGGTCGAACTGTTTAAGCTCACGCCGGATGGTCGGTTCGCTGTGCGTGCCCCCGTCCAATTCGGAAAAACTTCGGTGAGCACGATTGAAGTGTTGGATGGTCTTGCCGTCGGGGATAAGATCATCCTTTCCGATGTTTCCCAGTGGGATACCGTGGATAAGATACGATTGAAGTAGCCACCAACAAATTTTTTCCATTCGGAGAACAAATAATGACGAACACAAACGACGCACTCATCAATATCGAGGATCTCCACAAGGTTTTCGTCACGGAAGAGGTGGAGACCCACGCTCTTTC
>JARRQQ010000495.1:0-2994 GCA_037381725.1 Sedimentisphaerales bacterium | reverse complement strand
CCCACGCTCTTTCGGGTGTGCACCTCAAGATCCGACAGGGAGAGTACGTTTCGATCGCGGGGCCATCGGGCTGCGGCAAGTCCACGCTCTTGTCGATCATGGGCCTGCTCGATTCGCCCACGAAGGGCGACTACTGGCTCAACGGCTCTCCGGCCGCTGAGTTGTCGGCCTCGCAGCGGGCACGCATCCGCAACCGCGAGGTGGGCTTCATCTTCCAGAGCTTCAACCTGATCGGCGATCTGACCGTGTACGAGAACGTGGAACTGCCCTTGACCTACCGGCGTATGCCCAAGGCCGAGCGCCAGCAGCGCGTGCAAACCGCCCTGGAACGGGTGGCAATGGCGCACCGCATGAAACACTATCCCAGCCAGCTTTCCGGCGGTCAGCAACAGCGCGTGGCCGTAGCGCGAGCCCTGGCCGGTACCCCGTCTATTCTGCTGGCTGACGAGCCGACGGGAAATCTCGATTCGGCGAATGGCAAGGCCGTGATGGACCTGCTGGCCGAGCTTCACAACGAAGGCGCCACAATCTGCATGGTCACGCACGACGAACGCTACGCCCACTATGCCCACCGGACAGTACATCTGTTTGACGGTCGAATAGTAGACGACGAAAACACGATCGAAAAGCAGAGCGATGTGTTCTCGAAAGCAAAATAATTGCTTTCATTGCAGAAGCCTTTCTGAAAAGGCCCGTTTTACAATCTGAATCAAGTAAAGCGGATACAACTCAGCGTCTTACTCAGGGAAGTTTAGGGTGTTTTGAACATTTGTAAGAGGACCCACACGGGAGTCACAAGATGACGACGCTTTTCAATGACATTAAATACGCTATTCGACAACTCATTAAGAGTCCCGTCTTTACTGCCGTGGCAGTACTCACGCTCGCACTCGGTATCGGGGCCAATACCTCCATGTTCACCACGCTGCGCGCGGCCCTGATGCGTCCGCTGCCGTATGCGCATGCTGACCGGTTGGTGCGCGTGTTCTGTACCTCTCCACATTCACGAAGCTGGCCGCATTCCGTGGCTAACTTTCTGGATTACAAATCCCAGAACGACGTGTTTCAGCAGATGGCGGCCTTTGTCGGGGCGGCCTACAACTTTGCAGAGCCAGGTCAACCGGCAAGACGATTGCGCGGATTGGAGGTCACGGCCGACATGTTCCCGCTTTTGGAGGCCCAGCCTCAAGTCGGTCGTCCATTCATCGTCGAAGAGGAGCGGCCCGGACAGAATGAAGTCGCCATCCTCAGTCATGCCTTCTGGCAGAACCAGTTCGCAGGCGATACGAACATCCTCGGGCGCACGCTCCGGCTGGACGGCAAGCCCGTCACGATAGTAGGTGTCATGCCGGACCGATTCAACGACACGCGGTTGTCGGGAACCGTGGATGTCTGGCGTCCCCTCGTCTTCCCCGATGCACAGCGCCAGAACCGCGAGTGGATCTGGCTACAGGTCGTGGGAAGGCTCAAGCCCGGCGTTTCTCTCTCTCAAGCGCAGGCTGGAATGGATGCGCTCAGCGCCCGCCTCGCCCAAGTCTATCCGAAGAGCAATTCCGGGATCGGGCTGCGCCTTATGCTCCGACGCTTATCGGGGCAGTTGCTCAGCGAGAGCCTTCTGATCGCACTGCTCGGCGGATTGCTGGGCCTGCTGGTGGCGAAATGGGGTAACGAACTGTTGAGCAGTCAAATGCTGGTTGGCAATGACGGCAGAATTAGGCTGAACCTGGGCCTGGACGTTCTAGGATTCGCGTTTGTCGCCACGACAATCTCAGGGCTGGTCTTCGGCTTGGTTCCGGCCTGGATGGCGTCGGGTACGGATGTGAACGAAGTGTTGAAACAGGGTGCGCGCGGCTCGACCAGCGACCGTTCGCAGCATCGCTTGCGTCACGCGCTGGTAGTGTTGGAAATGGCCTTAGCGCTCGTGTTGCTCGCCGGAGCGGGCGTTGTGGTGCGCGGTCTACACCAGTTCGCATCGTCGGACCCGGGCTGGCAAGTGGATGGTCTGACGTTAGGTTATCTTACTCTACCGGACAACAAGTATGGAGACAATGAACGCCGCTTGGCTTTTGCCCGAACCTTACAGGAGAAATTATCAGCGCTTCCGGGCTTCGAGCGGGTGGCATTGGCGCGCGAGTTGCCGCTGAGGGGTATCGGCAACGGCAGCAGCTTCGTCATTGAAGGCCGACCCGAACCGCCCAGCGGCCACAAGCCTCTCGCGTCGATCAATAGTCTGGGTGACGGATACTTCGAGACCTTGGGAATACCATTGGTCGCTGGACGTAGATTCACCGTGCCCGAGACCAGCAACAGCCCTGCGGTCGTCATCATCAACGAGACCATGGCCTGCACTTTCTGGCCTGGCGAATCGGCCATCGGCCGGCGTATTGGAGAGCCCGGCCATTGGCGGGAAATCGTCGGTGTGGTGGGCGATGTTTGCTTCCCGGCAAGCCTGGACGAGCCGCAAACCAAGTTTCAGACCTATCGGCCCTTCACCCAGGAGCCGTCCGGTTTTCTGGCCGTCGCGGTGCGTGGAAACGTATCCCCGGAAACGCTACAGAAGGCCGTAGCCGAACTGGACTCTGATCTGCCGCTGAATAATCCCAGTTCGGCTCGGGCGGCAGTCGAGCGTTCGCTCACCGGGCCCAACGTGCTAGGCAAGCTATTGGCTGTTTTTGCCGCGATGGGATTGCTACTGGCCGCCATGGGAATATACGGGGTGATGGCCGGTTTTGTCGCCCACCTGACCGGCGATATCGGGGTGCGCATAGCGGTCGGTGCCCAGTTGAAGGACGTGCTTTGGCTGGTGATTGACAAGGGCTTGCGTCTGACCGTACTTGGCGTAGCCACGGGATCGATCGGGGCATTTGGAGTCGCCCGTGCTCTGGCCTCCATTTCGCCGGAACTGAAGTCCAAGGACCCATTTACGTTTCTCTTCGTGACGTCATTACTTGCGGCCACAGCAGTTCTCGCCTGTTGGATTCCCGCCCGGCGGGC
>JARRQQ010000494.1:0-4015 GCA_037381725.1 Sedimentisphaerales bacterium | reverse complement strand
CGACGTTCAGCAAGCCCCAGCCGTAGATGTCGTCCCGGCCCGGCGCGCCGAGGTCCTTTGCCGTCATTTCGAGGGCTTCTTTCACATGGTTCGGGTCGGTCACGCCGTTTGAAATGACCAGAGCGGCGGCCCCGGCCACGTGCGGCGAAGCCATGGACGTGCCCTGAAAGAACCAGTACGCAAAATCGTTCGGATCATCATCGAACGTCTGCTGGAGCACGCCATCCGGATATCCGTCGCCGTTCTGGTCCACGGAGGTGTCTCCGCCGGGAGCGACGATGTCGAGATAGCTGCCCGTATTCGAGTAGAACGACCGCGTTTCGTCGTATCGTGTCGCTCCGACGGCGATACAATAGTCGTCATAGGCCGCGGGGTAGTCCGCGGGATTGCCGTTCTCGAAGTCGTTGCCCGCGGCGCAGACCAGGACCACTCCGTGCGCGAAGGCATAGGCGACGGCGTCTCGCAAGGTGCTCGTATCTCCCTCGCCGCCGAAGCTCATGTTGACGACTTTGGCCCCGTTGTCTGCGGCGAAATACAGACCGTTGGCAATATCGAAGATGCTCCCGCTTCCATCATCATCCAGCACCTTGACGGGCATGATCGAGCACCCGAACGCTATACCCGCCACACCCAGGTCGTTGTTGGTGCTCTGGGCGATTGTGCCGGTCACGTGCGTGCCGTGACCCTCGTCGTCGTTGGGGTGCTCGTCGTCGTTGACAAAATCATAGCCCGGGACGAAGTGCGTCTGGTCCAGGTCGGGGGCGCGGCTGTAAATGTCGTAGTCTTCGTAGGCGACGCCCGTATCCAGGACTGCGACAACCACATTGGGATCGCCCGTTTGAATGGCCCAGGCGGCTTCCATATTGATGCTGTTGTGGTTCGGGTCGTCCATGTTCCACTGGTACGAGAAATAAGGGTCATCCGGCATAAGGCTTGCCCACACGCGGTAGTTCAATTCGGTGTATTCAACCGATTCATGCCGACCGAGTATCTCGACCATTTCGCACGCCGTTCGCTCCTCAGGTATCTTCAGCAGGTACAGATCGGCGGGAACGCAGATGTCTTTCACGGTGCAATTGTGCTGCTGGATTACGTCATATCTGTCAGTTTCAGCTATTTCCTCGTGAAATCTGGCGATAATCTCGCCCTCGCTCCACAAAGGCAGGTCGAAATCGGTCATCCGCAAGCCGTAGTTCACTCTGATTGCATTTGGATCGGCATTGTCCTCGTCCAGAGGAGCGTAGCCGTTCGTCGACTGCACGTAAGTTCCTGCTATGAATAGAGCTACGACAGCCGACAATGAGACCTGGTGGGCTTTCATAAGAGATTCCTTTCCCAACAAACCCTTTTGTTTTCGATTCCGACGCGAATACAAATTCTAATGTGTCGGCCGTACGGTTGTTCGCAAAAATCACTCACACGCCATTTGAAAGAATCCCAATAATCCCGGCGGTCATTCAAACCAGGATCAAGAAAAGGGTTAGAGGTCATGCGCACTTTGCCTACTGAGCAGGTTAAGTGGCCAAGCTGCAATGACGATAGTGAAAAAGGCCGGCTTGAAGAACAAGCACAAGAAACGTCCTATATTGTGGGCAATGAAGAAAGGCAATGATGGTCGCTCCATCAAGGCACACTAAGGTTCTGGTCGTACTGCTGGTTTCCATGGCCTTCGGCGCGATCTTCCTGCGCTCGCTGGGCTACCATCCTCCCTCGGCCGGGGCTTTCTGCCTGTCAGATTATCATCGCCTCATGCCCGTCAAGACTATCGTCCTCTGTCGGACCATCCAAACGGCGGAACGTTGGCAACGCATTGAGGTCTGCCGAGCGCCGGAAAGTGTCGAGAGGCAAATGCGGGGTTCGTCTGACAGCGAGACCGCCGTACTCAGTGATCAGTCCGGCCGGCTAAATACGTCTTGCCACTTTGTCGTCTGCAACGGGCGCATTGGTGGCGACGGCCAGATAATCCCCACCGAAAAGTGGACGCGACAAGAGCCCGCGGATCGCGGGCCGCATCAAGACGAGCGGACGATCCTCATCTGTGTCGTAACGGACGGCCCGACCGACCGGCCCACCAACTACCAGATGAAAAGGACCGAGACCCTCGTCGTCGAACTGTGCAGACGACTTGGTATCCAGTCGAAATCCGTTCGCTATCCGGATAACTGGTGGTAGGAACAGGCTTCGGACCCGCCTTCGGCATCGAGAGTTCAACACATGGGGAATTGGTGACACAACTTCGCCGTCTCGTTTCGGATGTCATCCCTGAGAGAGTCTTCTATCTCGTACTCTCTTTCGGAGACTATCTTCACTTGTCTCAAGGCCCTGTCGATCAGCCCGGCGATCACGTCCATCTGCTCCGGACCCATCCCATTTCTTGTGACAATGGGAGTCCCTAATCGCAGACCGCTCGTGACGGCGGCGCTTCGGGTGTCATAAGGAAGTCTGTTCTTGTTGATGACGATGCCGCACTCTTCGAGGCATTCCTGTGCGATGGCACCGCTCATGCCCTCTCGCGAATTGGCAATGTTGACCATGACCATGTGGTTGTCGGTGCCGCCCGTGAGCACGTCGTATCCGAGGCCGAGCAGGTTGTCCGCGAGCCTATTGGCATTTTCAACGATCTTGAATTGCCGGCTGCGATATTCCTCGGAAAGCGTTTCTTTGAAGAAAACCGCTTTGGCCGCCACGTTGTTCAGGTAGGGCGTTCCCTGGACGCCCGGGAACGTCGTCTTCTGGATAAGTCTCCACAAAGCGATCTTCCTGCCCGAAACCTCGATTTGGCGGTCATAGTCTCTACCCATGAGGATCAGACCACCCCGGGGACCTCCCGGCTTGTACGTGCTCGTCGTGCTGAAATGCGCCTCGTCAATCGGAGACGGATGCGCCCCGGCGATCACCAACCCTGCGATATGAGAGATGTCCGCCATAAGAAATGCACCAACCTCGTCGGCGATTTGGCGGAACTGGTGAAAATCTATGGTGCGCGAATAGGCGCTGGCGCCGCAGATGATCAGCTTCGGCTTGAACTCAACGGCTTGGTAGCGAATGCTTTCGTAATCGAGACGGTACGTTTGACGGTCAACGCAGTAGTCCTCCGCGGTGAAGAACTTGCCACCAAACGAGACCTTAGCCCCATGAGAGACGTGCCCCCCCTGGTTCAGACCGAGGCTAAGCACCCTATCGCCCGGTTCGAGAAGTGCTGTCAGGATGATCTGGTTGGCGGCGGTGCCGGAATGGGGCTGAACGTTGGCGTATTGTGCTCCGAAGGTCTCTTTGGCTCTTGCTACAGCCAGTTCCTCGATGTCGTCCACGACTTCGCAGCCGCCGTGAAAACGGGCGCGGGGGAAACCTTCAGTTGTCTTGTTCTGCACGATGGAGCCGAGCGCCGCCAAGACCGCTCGCGTGCACAGATTCTCCGCCGCGATCAGTTGCAGGCTGTTCTGCAGACGCTCGTACTCTCTAACGAGCAGATCATAGACAGGCTCGTCCTGTTCCTTCAGAGCACCCCAAATGCCTTCATGATATTCCAGTGACGATATTCTTTTCAGCATACCCATCGGATTTGCCAGGCATTACTGCATGTTTAGCTGAAGAAGCTCCGGACAATGTCGTTGAACGTCACGTAGAGAATAAGCGTGAGGATAAGCGCCCAGCCGCCGTAGGCAATGACCGCCTGCACACGCTCGCTCAAGGGCGAGCCTTTTAGCTTTTCGACGATCAGAAGCAAGACCAATCCCCCGTCCAGAGGCGGCAAGGGCAAAAAGTTGAACACGGCAATGACCGCGCTGATCAGACCGAGGAAATAGATGTAGTAAACCAGTGGCTGTTCGGAGACGATCCGGTAGCTGAATGTGATGATGCCCACGGGCCCCATGAGATTCTTGGGACTGACCAGGCCGCCAACAAGTCGGCGCAGTGTGACGTAAGCCTGAGCGACGAACATGATGGTCCGTCGATAGCCCATCACCACCGCCTCGACGGGACCGTTCGCTTTGTAGGGCTTTTCCAGCCTCTC
>JARRQQ010000493.1:0-5772 GCA_037381725.1 Sedimentisphaerales bacterium | reverse complement strand
GGTGGCTCGGGGTTCGGCATTGATGCTCGATTCTGGATTCTGGATGCCCGATACAAGGAACCGCAGACGCCGTCCTGAGCGCGGTCGAAGGATGAACGCCGACACCTGGGACACAAGTTGCGCAGATTTTCATTAGCAAATAGAAATAGAAAATAGTAAACTGGAAATCGTCAATCCCCCTAAGGGACAAGGCTGACACCTTTAATTCTCCCATTTGGATGAAAGGAGTTGGCAAGCGATGAACAGGCGATATGCTTTTACCCTGATCGAGCTACTGGTTGTTATTGCAATCATTGCCTTGCTCCTGGGCATTCTGTTACCCGTCTTAGGCAGAGTCCGGCAGCAAACAAAGCGAGTCGTTTGCTCCTCCCAGCTCAGACAGCAGACGCTGGCCATGGTCTATTACACAGAAAACTATGACGGCAAGGTCATGGGCGTGGGCGGGCCGGGCAACCCCTATTGGTTCCACTTGATTGCTCCCTATCTCGGCGACAAGCTGTACGAGAAAGATCCCCAGGCCGCCTTCGAAGGCGTCATGCAAGTGATCATTTGCCCATCCGTGACAGAGCGGGCCGACGGCCAGTCTTTGCAGCGGGGTACGGCTACGCGGTCCTGGGCCTTCTGGTGGGGCGGCCACGGCAATAGCTATGCCGAGGGCAGCTACACGATCAATGCGTGGTTTCAGCCGACCGGGTATTATCAGGTTGAAACGAGCAATCCGGAACACAGCCGTTACTTCCAGAATTTCTCCGATGCCCGCCCTGATGTCCCTTTGTTCGGCGATGGGATGTGGGTGGACGCATGGCCCAGGAGCACCGACCCGCCCCCATCGAACTCATTCGATGGCGATAACGGCGACCAGGCCAGTATGCACAGGTTTTGTATCGCCAGACACCGCCGGGCCATCAATATCGGTTACGTCGATACGCACATAGGCGTCGTGGAGCTGGAGGATTTGTGGGCGCAGTACTGGCATCGAGGCTACGAACCCAGATACGATGTCGTCGTGCCGGATTGATGGATGAGATGATAAAGAATGTGAAAGAGGCGGCTGAAAGAGATGAACGATTTGTGGATAGCACTCATCGGCATATTCGGCGTCATACTGGGCGCGGGACTGAATGAGTTGCTTAGGCGGAGCAGACGGATTGAACAGTACACGGGTCAAATATTCGAGAAGCGCCTGGAGAAATACGAGAGACTCATGGCACTTCTTCAGACGGCATCAGAGGTAGCCACCGATGTGATGAAAAACACTAAGTACACTTACGAACAGCGTCACGAGTTAATCTCGGCGGTTGTTCTTACCATCGCGGAGTTCGGCGACGACAACGAACTCTATATCGATCAGGATCTCGCGGCTCACTGTACGGCAACCTTCATGGGTGCTGAAGACGTTCTGGATGTGGCGGACCCTAAGGAACAAGAGGAGCGTCGGCAAGAGATCCGAGACATGTGCTCCAATGCTAGACGAATGATACGAGAAGACTCTGGAATTGCACAGATTGACAGACTGTTCAAGACCATGACGAAGCCTCGCCTATCCAGCCCAATCATCAAGCGTATCCAGTATCTAAAAGCACACCCCGAAGAAGTCCGCAAGCTCCGGACGCCAGAAGGCCAGACGCCCGACGAAGAAATGGACAACAATAATTAAATAGTGGAGAGAGTGAATCAAGGACGCGCCCTATTGTTGACAGATGAGATTACCTGAGGAAACTAGGGAGGAGGAAACTAAAGGAAACTAGGGACAGCCACGAATGGCACTGATATAAGGATAAGCGCTTTCAAAACAATGAGTTATGTCCTCTCATGAGTGACTGCCGATAAAGAACTTTCCGAAATGCTTTTTCCAGAGAAACCTTTGAATCAACAAACGGACGATCTTACGAAATTGGCACAAGAAAATGAACAGATCACCTAAGAACAGATGTCCTCATAACTACTTTCAAAAAAAGATGTTGCGCTTATGTCAGTGCCATTCGCCTCCAACCTCGATATGCGACGATCTGTCAATGCCCTAACCACCCAAGACTCAAAGGCTTTGAAAGCGTCTGCGCCGGTGTCGACCGCAGTGTCCTCGACCTTGGCCTGTATCCGGCTGATCACTTGGGCGCGGCGGGCCATGAAGACATCGCCGCTGATCTTGCCGCTCTTGAGGGCTCCATTGATCTGGCCGAGGGCCTCGCCGCCCCACTTCAGCGTGCCCGGGGTGAAGGGATTCCGCCGGAGCACGTCGTCCAATTGGGCGGCCCCGATGCGACGGAACTGGCGACCGACGTCCTTTTCGACGGCCTCGAAAAAACCCGTCATCTTAGTCAAGACACTCTCTTTGGTCATACCGAGCCTGTTGAGCATCTCCTGGGCCTGGCGCGGGGTGACGTGGCCCTGTTCAACCTTGCGGAAGATCTCGATGCCGACTTCCAGGTCGGGGGGGTGCGCACCCGCGAGGCCATGGAGGCGTCCCCCAGATAGCGGCCCACCCGCGGCTCGATGATACGGTCCCACTGCTTGGTGGCCTGGCGCATGCCTTCCGCGATCTTCTGTGAGCGCAGGATGGGATCGGCCTCGTTGGCCGCCAGGTGCCACCAGTGCTGGGATTTGACGTTCATCGTGTCAACAATGTCCTCAAGGCGCGTGGGAGTCGGCGGGCGGCCGGTGTTAAGGAAGTCGCTGAAAGTCGAGTCGCCGGAGTTGTACGCCTCAGGGTGCCAGCGTGAAGTGACCATCTGGTCCAACTCCTCGGCATGGCGCGCCACATCATCCATGCCGGGCACGTCGGTGCCGCGAGCGCGGTACCACATCTCCTGCTCGTAGATGTTTTTGGAGATGTCGTGGTGTACGTCGAGCAGGTGCTCGCCGTTGGCGTTGTCGATGAAGAAGGTCACGTCACGATCGCGCCCGACCCGGGTGTCCGGGTTGGCGCTGAAATCGTCGCTCGATATTCGCAGATCGCTGGGGTCCATATCGTTCTTGCGTGCGATATCATGGACCTGATCGCGGAAGCGCTTGAGCTCGTCAGCGTTGCGCCCGGTGCGCGTAGCGATCTCAGTCAGCTCGTCGTCCGTGGCGTCAATGATCTCCCGGATGCGCCCCATCGTCTTGCTGTCCACGTCGTTGTAGACCCCACGCAGGGCCCCGTTAATGCGGCGGCGCAGCTCGTCGGTGGCCACGTCGGTATTGATGATGCCTTGAGCGGTCTTGTTGGTTTGGAAGCTCTCCAGGACTAGCCGCTCAAAGTCGGCGTCGTCGGCCGTCTCGCCGAGCTGGGCGATCACCCGCCGCGCCTCGGCTAGGTCCTCGGCACGGCGCGCTAGGTCGGCGGCGCCCTCGGCGGTCTCCCTGAAGACCCGCCTCGCATTGTCCGCCTGGCGGCCGAGCTTCCACCGCGAGTAGGAGATCTCGGTCGTCAGCACGTTGCCCACGCGACTTAGAAAATCGTCGATCTTTCCGGGCGGGATGCCGGATAAGGTAGACAAAGTCTGCTTACCCCATTTGCCCACCACCGTGAGTTTCTCGGTGGCGTAGACCGCCCCGCGCTGGGCCAGGCGTGATCGCTTGAATAGCTGCTCGAGAGCGAAGGGGGCAATCAATCCGCCGGCGCGAATGGCCCGCTCGAGGTCGCTGATCTCCTGGCCGTTAAGGACGCGCTCGCCGGTGATGACGGCGTAAAGGTCCATGCTCTCCCCAATGAAGGGTAGCCCCTCGGCTAAATCCTCGATCAGGGTTTGGTGGGCCTAGACCATGTCGGCGGCGGCCTGGGCCTCGCCCTGCAAACCTTCGTCGAATTTGCGGAAGGCATTCCGCAATTGGGCCAAGAGTTTCTGCACCATTCTCTCATAAGCTTCGGTACCGGGTGGCGGCAGCTTTTTTCGCATCAACCAATCCGGCAAGCGGAAAGGTACCTTGATCTTCGGCCGGTTGGTACAGTACCAACTTGATTCCTGGCTTCGCGCGACCACCATCCCGGCCGCCGGGCGCGGAGGTGCTCAGGCTCGCGGTTCATCACCACTATTGCCTGCGATTCCGGTGTAGCGAAGTGGAGGAGGACATGGAGAGAGTAAGGCCTCATCGTCATCGTTGTCTTCGTTAGCCTGAACTTCATTGGTGCCCTCCGGCTCTATTGTGTCACCTGGCGTGGGTACATCCTGCGGTTGGTGCGGCTCACCAAACAGGAAATCGGGATCCGTCAGGAGATCGATCGGACCGAAACCATCGATATCCAGGAAATCATCGGTGACGAAGTCGGGATGGAAACCATCGTCGCCCGGGGTGGGTTGCCAAGTGCCTTGAACCTGACGCTTGGAGGAATTACGCACACCGCGGTCATTGACGACCTGTCCTTCGATTTCAGCACGGCCGTAGCTCATCGGCGCTTTTGCCTCCGGCGCACCATGGCCTTGGCCACGTCGGCACCGACTTTCATACGTACAGCCGTCCGATCCATGTTGATATTTGCATTTTGCTCAGGTTTGAGTATCTCAAGGTCCGGGACCCGCATCTCAACCTTCACCGGCAGTTCGCGTTCGACGCGATTGCCGGAAGTATCGGTGGTACGTACGCGTACTTGGTGATTGCCCGGTTGAAGCAGCCCTTTAACCGTTCTCTGTCCCGATTCACCTGGAACATCTTTCCACAATCCGTCGTCAATTGCAGCCTCCAGACGCGCGATGCCGGCATCATCTTGCGCCGATGCACGGAACTCAAAAACGCTGTCGTTCAACACAACATCGGGTTCGAGGCCTTCGAGTTCCAGTGTGGGTTGCTGATCGTCGCCTGTGACTTTCAAACTCACCAGAGCCGTGTTGTTGGACTCACTCCAGTCGCCGGGCTCGCTATCCGGATCCACGACCACGGATAAAGTGTGATCGCTGGCGCCAGCGGTCCAGGGGAAACTCACTATCTTCTCTCCGACCAACGGGACGTCAACCACCCACTGGCGAGCCAGTTCGACCGCTTTGCCACCTGGTGCGCTGCGTTGCAGGGCCACCGGTACTTCACGTGCGCCAACCGCGCCAAGATTGCGAATCGGTACACTAACGACGAGTTTGTCACCAACCTTCGGCTGCTCGGGTCCGTCAATCCGCATCGCACCTGAGGAAACACTAAAGTCGGGTTTGTCTAAGGTAAGCCCCTCCATAGCGAGGACCTCAGCACGAGCCTCTTGTGCCGATGCGGCCGCGGCCCAGACGTTGGTGCCGGTCATGCGCATCTTCAGATCGAAAGCTGAACCAACCACATAGTGGCCACCACGCAGGTGCGTGGTGCGCAACTCAATCGTATTGTCCCCGGGCACGCCTTCGGGAGTGAAGTTCAATGCACTCGCAGGCAGTTTGAAGGAATAGTTGCCTTCCGGAATCCGGTCCTTGAAGCCACCAACCGGTTGGTCGTTGAGAACCATTTCCAGGTCGTGGTTTTCGTAAGCGCTGCGTGCCCACGGCAAGGAGAAATCCATCTCCATCCAGGCCTCGACCAGGTTAGTTTGTTCCCAACCGTCTTCGGTACGGAAGGCGGAGTAATCGATCTGACCATCCCACCAAATGTCACCCTGTACGAAATCGACCTGACCATCGCCGGTCGTATCGTTGCCGATCCATAAGATGCCCTCCAACTCGTCCTTCTGGCTCCATCGATCGGCGCGGCCGTCGCCGTCGGTGTCTTCGGGATTCTCTCGCCGTGTCCAATCGACGTAGGAAGGATCGAGGTAGTAGCCACTCAAAGCTCGCGCGGCCAAGAGTTGGCTCTCGGCATCTTGGGGCGTGTTACCTTCGG
>JARRQQ010000492.1:0-4039 GCA_037381725.1 Sedimentisphaerales bacterium | reverse complement strand
GAGGAGAGGAGTGAAGTTTAATACCTCAGCCCGTGGCTTTGTATAAACTCGTACGCTGGGCGTTCGATAAAGTTCACGCGCCGGCAAAAAATAGCCGCCGCCTTTTGCAAAAAGCCCGCTTGGTTTGAATTTTACTCAGTTCCTGGCCCAAAAACTGACATAATACGGCGCAAAAAAACATTCTGGCGGCAAACAAAAAATGAACCGTTGAGAAAGCGGCAGAACGGGTTAATTCCCTGCAACCTGTTACCTTTTCCGCCTTTAATGCCCTATTAGACAGAGGGATTAGACGATGAATTTGCGTGGGCTTAGTTGGCTGGCCATGACGTTGGTGGTCGCAGCCGGCGGGTGCCGGCGGAAGCCTCCCGTCAATCCGGAGGCGTTGCACCGCGCCGCCGAGGCCGGCAACGCGCAGAGGGTCCAATCGCTCATCGACAGCGGCCTCGAGGTCAACGCCCAGGACCGCAACGGCTGGACACCCTTGCACTGGGCCGCCGTTAAAGGCCACACGGAAGTCGCGAAGTTGCTCATCGCCTCCGGCGCGAATGTTAATTTAGACAATTTCAAGAAAGGCACACCACTGCATTTGGCCGCCGCACGCGGGCGCAAAGATATCGTCGGACTTCTTTTGGACAACGGCGCCGATGCCAATGCCAAAGGTCCCGGCAGGACTACACCTCTTTGATGCGGCCAGCGCGGGCCAAAGGATCATTGCGGAACTCCTGATCGACCATGGGGCCGATGTCAATGCGCGGGATAGAGAGTGCAGAACACTGTTGCATTATGCGGCTCTTGAGGGCAATATGGATTTGGCTAAGCTTGTTATCTCGAAAGGAGCATGGGTTGATGCGCAAGATCCGGCGGGTCGCACGGCGCTGCATTTTGCCGCTCGCGGGCATGGGGATATCGCCAAGCTGCTACGAGAGTCCGTGACACAAAAAGGATGCAGGTCATACTGACTGCTTTTTGGCTTGAAGTGAGCAATCGATGGAAGGAGTTTACGATGTATTATGCCAACGGTAGAAAGGTTTTGGGTTTGTTCTTTTTCCTCGCCGTGACGTGCCTGTCTTGCTCTTTAGCATTTGCGGATTTTCCGGCGTTCGAGTGCCACCAGATCGCGAAAATCGGCAAGAGCATGGGCCAGACGTCGCTCGTCGATATCGACAAGGACGGCGATCTCGACTGGGTCGTCGGGGAGCGGGCCAGGACGTGGTGGTTCGAGTACGTCAGCCCCGACAGATGGATTCAGCATGACCTGGGTCAGGGCAACCGCACCGACGTCGGCGGCACGGCTTTTGATATCGACGGCGACGGGTGGATCGATCAATTCTGCGGCACCGGATGGTATCGCAACACAGGCAAGCCTCGCACGGAGCCTTTCGAGCGATTCGACAGCGGCACCATGGTCTGTCATGACGACGTAGCGGCCGATATCGACGGCGACGGCAAGCTCGACGTGGTCGCCTGCGGCGATCAGACAAACCACAAGGCCACAGTCTGGTACGAGATACCCGCCAATCCTCGCGACAAGTGGATCGAGCACAAGATCGGCGGCGGTATCCACGGCGGTGTCGGCCCGGCGGGCGTCGGCGACCTGGACGGCGACGGGGATAGCGATGTCGTTCGCGGCGACGTGTGGTTCGAGAACGTGGACGGCAAAGGGCTCCAGTGGACCGAGCATGCCGGCTTGATACCGCCCGGGGGCAACCGGCCCGACCGCTACGGCTTGGCGATCAAGGTCTGGGTCTGCGACCCGGATCAGGACGGCGATCTTGATATCATCGAGGCCGAGGCCGACACGGTAGACGGGCGCGTCTTCTGGTTCCAAAACCAGGGCAAAGGCAAAAGCTGGAAATGCCACCTGATCTCCGCCGACCATACGAAACAGGACTTTCACTCGCTGGCGGTGGCGGATTTCGACAACGACGGCGACCTCGACGCGTTCTCGGGCGGAGGACCGCTCTCGGAGGATAAGGTTCACAAGTGTCTCATCTGGGAGAATGCCGACGGCCGGGCTGGGCAGTGGAAAGAGCACGTGATTCTCGAAGGCAAGCGATGTCACGAGGCCAAGGCCGCCGACGTGGACCGCGACGGCGACGTCGACATCTGCACCAAACCCTGGAACGGCGACGAGCACATCTATCTTCGCAACATGCTCAAGGAGAACGCGTCAAAAGGGTAAGGCCTTGAAGTATCCGCCCGGCCTGAGCCCTCGTCGTTTGTCGAGAGTGCCCTCGGCATTTCTGAAATTCACGGGTACGTCAAAACCCTCCCTGGCGGGCCAGTTCTGGTAGACGCCGAAATGGAGGTGCGGCAATCCTTGCGTGTTGCCGGAGTTGCCGCTTGCCGCAATCGGCTGCCCTTGCCGGACGCGGTCACCCACTTTGACCAGAATGCTGTCCTTCTTCAGATGGGCATAGAACGCCACGGTGTTATCCTCGTGCTGGATCATGATGTGATTGTGCTGGCCGGATTCCGGCTGTTTGCCGTCGTCGGGCAGATCGCCGCGGACCTCCATGACCAGCCCGGAGCGTGCGGCGATCACCGGAGTGCCGATGGGGGTTTCGAAATCATAGGCGAGTTGGTTTCGGTGCCCGCCTTCCGCGTAACAATATCCCTGCATGAGCCGAAAGGAAGCCCCCGCGGGATACGGCAATATATAGGGGGATTGAGAGGGGTCTCCAAAGACAGCGCGTTGCAGACAGGGCAGCGGCTTGGCGTCGTCTTTGCTACAACCGCTAAACAAGACTGAGGCTGTCGCGACAACAGCAGCCGTCAGTTGAAGTGTACTCCCGACGACTTTCATTGTAAGTCCTCCGTGAACTGTCTTATCTTCATTTCGCTCAGCGGGGATATTCCCTTTGCATCCACACGCGCCATGTTACCAGACTGAAGTTCATTGGTCACGGACTCTGTGGGAAATCCGGGATAATGTTGTGCAAGCCCGCGCGAATCTGTTAGCATTGGCTGCACAATTGAAAACTCTTTAGGAGACGATCGGATGTTGCGGAGTGTTTTCCGGCTGGCTGTTCTGTTGATCCTGATGGGCTTTACGGTTGTTCATGCTGCGGAATATCAGGACAATCGGTCGTTGGGCAGGCAGCTCACGGCTTTGGCTGAGCAGAATCCGGAGGTTATGCGTATTACGGATATTGCCCGCTCGATGGGCAAGCGCAAGGTGTGGCTTGTCGAGGCCGGCAGGGGCGCCGATCAGGACCGCCGGACGCGCCCGGCCATGCTCGTCGTCGCGGGGATCGAAGGCAACGATCTGATCGGCTCGTCGGTGGCGGCTTCCTGGCTCGGGCAACTGATCGAGCGATATGGAAGCGACGACGAGGTCACCAGGCTCCTGGAAACCACGACGATCTATCTGTTTCCCCGGCTTAATCCCGACGCTGCAGAAAGCTTCTTTGCCCAGCCTCAGCGTGAGACCTCGTCGAACGGCAAGCCGGTCGATGACGACCACGATGGACTTGTCGATGAGGACGGCCCGGAGGATCTCAACGGCGACGGACTCATCACCTGGATGCGCGTTGAAGACCCGGAAGGCCAGTACATTCTCGATCCGAAGGACAACCGGTTGCCTTTGAAGGCCGATGATCTCAAGGGCGAGGTCGGTGCGTGGCGGTACCTGGTTGAGGGAATCGACAACGACCACGACGAACGCTGGAACGAGGACGGTCCGGGCGGTGTGAATTTCAATCGCAACTTTCCGCGCGACTACGATTTTTTCGCTCCCGATTCCGGCGTTTACCAGGTCAGCGAAACCGAGACGCGGGCGCTGGCCGAGTTTGTCGTGGGGCATCCGAATATCGGCATCATCGTGACCTACGGCGCCGCCGATAATCTCTTGAAGACTCCCGAAGGCGCTCGTCCGGAGGGTCGTCGAGAACCTCTGAAAGCGATTGATGAGGAGGACGTGGGCTACTACAAAGTGATGGGCGAGCTTTATCGCGGCGCGCTCGGATTGGACAAGGAGCTTGAGGGGGCCTCCGAGCACGGGACGTTTAGCGACTGGATGTATTACCAGCGAGGACGG
>JARRQQ010000491.1:0-4040 GCA_037381725.1 Sedimentisphaerales bacterium | reverse complement strand
ACTTTGCGCATGGCCTTGGCAAAGAGATTGTTCTTGACCTGGTATTGGGCAAGGGACATGTAGCCGAACTGCCAGTCGCCCCACATTTCGTTGCCGATGTTCCAGAACTTGACATGGTAAGGCTCTGGGTGGCCGTTGGCGGCGCGCATCGCACCCATGCGGGTGGTGACAGGGCCATTAGCATATTCGACATATTCGGCTGCGGAACGGGCTTCGCCGAAGCCAGAGTTGACGGTGATATAGGGTTCGACGCCCGTGAGGCGGCACAGTGTCATGAACTCGTCAGTGCCGACATCATTCGGCTGTAGGGCCCTCCAGACGGGATCCCAAGTGGGCGGACGCTGATCGGGGTCGCCGATGGCATCGCGCCAGTCGTGAGCAGAGACGAAATTACCGCCGGGCCAACGGTAGACGCAAGAGCGAAGGGATTTTAATACGGCAATGACTTCAGGTTTCCAGCCATGGATGTTGTCGGCGAGCATCAACGAGACGGCGCCGATGTACAGAGTACCATTACCCGTGGCGGTGATTTCGAACCGGGCATCGGTCACATCGATCGGAGACTTGAAGGCGAGAGGGAATTTGCTGTAAGCAAGGGTCAGATTGTCAATGGACATTGTCTGGCAGTCAGAGGCACCATCTCCCCACACGAGGCTGACAGACACCTTAGTGGTAGAATCGCCTGCGAGGACAATTCGACCGGTGTAGTTTTTACTATGTATAAGTGTGAGGCCGGCCTGACTGATGCCGTGAGGTTCACTGGAGCTAAGCGCTATTGAGGGAGAGTGGTCATCTACGTAGGCATTCTGGGTATCCATGGTGACGGATTCGGCCGGGCCGATGGGAATCCAGCGACGAGGCGAGCCACCAAAGCGACCGCGGCCGCCGCGAGCTCGTTCAGGCGGGGCCGTATCCTGAGAGGTGATGGGATTGTAGAATTTACGGTCGTCGATCATTTCAGCCCACATGCTTCTATACACGAGACTGCCAGCGTGTTCGATGAACATCCCGTAGATGTTGGGATTGATAGGAGCGAAAGTCTTGTCGGCATCGATGACAGCATTAACTGGCGTGGTGGCGATCACTGTCGTCGCTGCTTGCAGTGTTAATATGCTGGCCGTCAGTATGGTTGTGAAGCAGGAGAAACGAACTTTTAATTGTCGAGTGTTCATGTTAACTCCTTGTGAAAGAAATAATTTGTTTTGTCGTTATATCATTCGCACTAATTTTACAGCTAACAAATTTTATTCGACTACCTTCCATTGAAACATGTGCCGCCCTTGCGGGCTGGATTTAAGCGGTTCTACCTGAACTGTGGCGGTCGGCTCCAGGAAAGGATCGCCGAAGAAAATCCAAGAATAGTCCGCACGTCCGGAGCAGGTAGTGACAAGCGTCAGAAATCTTGTCTTAGCAGGAATAGGTACGTTCACCTTTTCAACGACGTTCCGCCCAACAGGATAACGCAGATGAAGGCAAACAACGCCATCCAACAGAATCCAAACATCGGCAGAACTGAACTGGGTTTGAGGCAGGTTCTTCGGGATGCCGCACACAGCGGTAAACCGTTCGATCCGGATATTCGGATTGTCCTGCCGAATCTGGTCCAGGTCAAAGGTGATGCCTGCATTGGGATGGAGATTAAGAGCAGGATGTCTGGATGTGCCGTAACTTATACCATTAAGCCAGGCCGTGTAAATTTTTTGACTTGGAATGTCAAAGAACCTGCCGCTGTTGGCTGGGCCACCATAGTAACTTCCCATCGTCCGAGGACATTCGGAAAAAGTCAATCCAGTAGAGCTGATCACAACAGGGCCCAAGGTCCCATTGGGAACGAATACGCCGTCAATGCTGTTCAACTGAGGTGTTGGCCGGTACTTATTTTGTCGAGATCGCCGAATCGTGTTGGGGGGATGTCTGAATACCTGACCCGTTCCCAAGTCGATGCCTCGATCCAACTTGCCGCTACCGCGGCCGTTGCCTCCACCCACTATATCTGCCAGGTTCAGCCGTCCCGACATTTCGGCAGGTTCGTTGGACGGCGGCAATTGAAGGAGGAAAAGATCCGCCCGAGCAGCCAGCCCACTCCGAATGGTCTGTCCTGCTGCGTCAACCGTCATGGCCTGCTCCTCATTCACAACCAGCGATGTCGACTGATTCGATTTGTTCAGACCGAGAGCCACGCTGATATGACCTTTCAGAACATGGGCCTCGGTGCTTCCGTCGGAATGCACAATCACCCCAAATTCCGTGCCCAGGTCTGTGATCAGGGCCGTGAGTGTTCGTACTCGAAAACCCTTTGCCTGCGAAGAAGTCACGACAAGTCTGCCCTTTCTCAGGTTTACTTCATCAACGCTTGTCAGCTCGACCTGGCAAGGCGCTTCGACCATAAGACTCATGCCTTGGCCCAGTTCCATCTTCGCCACACCCTCGCGCAAGTCATAAAGACCTGTGTACAGTGGCTCACCCGGATGTGGATTAGATCCTCGCCATTGAACCTCATAAGCGCCGGTTAGTTTGCCAATCGATGGGCCCTGAACTTTATGACGGAATAAGAAGAAAGAAACAGAAATTAAGGCTCCAAACATCAGGATAGCGGCAATCAGGCGGAAATGTTGCCAAAAGCGTTTGGTACCGCCTCGACTGTCTTCGCCCGAAAGCGCCTTGATCAGATCCGACTCAGACAATTCACCGGTTACATAACCGGAACGCCGGAGCACGGCACAGACCAACATACTATCAACGTAGTAATCCCGCACTCGGGGATCCTCACGTATTGCTTTCTGAAGACGCTCCATCTCTTCAGGTTCAATCTGTTCGTCCAAAAGACGCTGTAAAAGCTCATCAATGTCCGGGAAAGGAGGTCTTTTCATACTGGATGGCCCCTTTCTATCATTGTCCTTCGCATACATCTAAGCAGCACGCTGTTGATCTGACCGAGAATGTGATAGACGTGGCGGCGTGATAGTTTCAGGTATGAGGCAATTTTCTCCACCGAGATGTTGCGCTCGTAGCGCATCTTGATTATCCGCTTGGACCGGTTGTCCAGAAGACTCTGGCACTTGCGAAGGGCTTCTAGCCGGGCAGCCACTTCATTCTGAATAGTAGGCATGTGGTTCATCAGCACCTCAAACAACTTATCCTCCATCAGAACTCGCTTGCTGCGGGTCATGTTTCGGCGGTAATCCAGAATCTGAAAGCGCATGATTTGGATGCCCCAGGCCGCGAAATTCGTGCCCGGCTGGAACTGATCGAACTTCTTCCACATCACGGTCATCCCATCCTGGAACAAATCATCCGCATCATGCACATGAGGCACCAAAGTGAGAATATAGGCGTATATTTCCTGCTGATGCCGCACAAAGAGCTTCAGGAATTCTAAAGTACGCTTATCCTGATCCATATCAAATCCATGCTATTTTGGTTACTTTCTTCTAATTTACCGATAAAAACAACGAATTGAGATATGAAAAATGTAAAAATTTTTGCCGGTATTCCATTTTTTCATCTCACTTCCTAAACTTCCAGGCGGTATTATATTAATGTGAGTTAAATCATCGAGTAGATATGGCAAAAACTAAATGAATTAGGAGGTTATCAAATGAATCGCAGGCTTATAATTTTTTTGCTGGCAGCCGTAATAACAGGCCGAACCTGTTTAGCTCAGACAGACCAACCAACCGGCGCAAGCCGTCCCCCGGCGGAGATTACGGAAGACTTCAAGCCGTCAACCTTGAACCAACCCGGCAAAGAGTATCCGCAGGTCAACTCACAACGCTATGCCCGATTTCGCATCGAGGCCCCCGAGGCCAAAAGCGTCCGCGTGAGTTTGGGAGGACTCGAACGTGGCGGCTTCTCACTCGAAAAAGGACAGGACGGTATCTGGACGGGTGTTACCCAGAAGCCATTAGATGAAGGCTTTCACTACTATCATCTCACAGTTGATGGAGGTACATTTAACGATCCCGGCACTTTGAACTTCTACGGTTCTACTCGCTGGGAAAGCGGCATCGAGATTCCTGCTCATGACCGGGATTTCTACG
>JARRQQ010000490.1:0-6253 GCA_037381725.1 Sedimentisphaerales bacterium | reverse complement strand
ATCGAATCCCTGCGCCACGAATAACCGTGCCTCGTGTCGCGGGCGTCCCACCCTTGCGTGTCGCGGGCGTCTCGCCCGCGCATATACTCGTAGTGTGCCGGTCAGGGCATCTTTCAACACAACGCCTCACGGCGTCACTACAAACATCCCACTTCCATCAAGTACACGTCGCTCTGTGTGTCCAATTTGCTCCCGAGGACGTGGAAGCGGCCGGAGCCGACGGAAGAAACGAGCAGCTCCACCTCATCACCTTCGAACACCTCCGACAAATACGTCACCTGCATCCAACGAATGCCCCCGTCGGGCCCGAATGCTTGTCGCAGCACGTCAAAGCTCCAGCGCACATATTCGGTGTTATTCACGTGGCCATTCAGGTCGATGGAACTGTACGGGACGCGCACGTGGTCAACCGCGCGGTAATCATCCCGGCGCTGGAGCCGGCTCATCGGGTCAGGCAACACGCTCACACCCGTCTTGGGCAAATTCAAATCAAGGCGGAACAAGTTCCTGGGCCGGTTCGTTCGCTTACTCAAGATCATCCACTCGCTGCCGGCCTTGAATACCTCTTGGTCCTTTCGATCCGCACCAACGAACTCCCTCGAAGCGATCGCGCGATTGTAGCCGCTCGGCCAGGTTCGGATGGTGACTTCCTCGCTCCAACGTGGCAGTCGCGCGATTTCGATTTTGAAATTGGACAGCACCCAGTAGACGTCCATCTCGCTCAATCTCTCGAATCCGACGCCGAGCTGTTCCGCGTGAAGGGCCGCCGCCTCCTGCAAATATTGCATCAGCGAGGCCATCTTGATCCTCCCGTCGGGCTGACACTCGGAGGTTCTCACCGTGAATCGGAATTCTCTGGCATCCATGGCGACACCATATCAGATCAGCTTCGCCAGTACAATGGTTTGGAGCACCGTCTTGAAATCCGCTCTCGCGGCCGGTACGATAGGCGGATTGATGAATAACAAATGACTATTGACTATCCGTTCGTCGGCGTGGGGTGGTTCCATGCAATCCATTCAATAGACAATAGTCGATAGACGATAATCAATGCCTATGGCCATTGTCACGCTACATGATATCCACAGGGCCTTCGGCCCGGAAGTCGTGCTGGACAAGCTGAACCTTCGGCTCTACGGGGCCGAGAAAGTCGGCATGGTCGGACCCAACGGCTCCGGCAAAAGCACGATCCTCAAGCTGATCGTCGGACAGATCGAGCCGGACATGGGGCAGGTGATTAAACGTAGGGGTCTTCGCGTCGGGTATCTGCCCCAGGAGCCTGCTTTCAGCGGCCAGCGCACGGTCCTTGAGGAGATGCACGCCAGCGTCGAGGATATTCTTCGGCTCCAGCAAGCCATCCACACCGTCTCGCACGAGATGGAAAGCCTCAAAGGCCCGGCCCTGCACGCCAAGATGAAGCAGTACGACCGGCTGTGCCACGATTTCGAGCTCGCGGGCGGCTACCAATACGAGACCCGCATCCAAATGACCCTGGCGGCCCTCGGCTTCGAGCCGGACTTGCACGAGGCAAAAACATCCGCACTCAGCGGAGGCCAGTTGTCGCGTCTCGGCCTGGCCCAGGTTCTGATGCTCCAGACCGACCTGCTCTTGCTCGACGAGCCGACGAATCACCTCGACCTGCAAGCCACCGAGTGGCTCGAAAAATTCCTCACCAACTACAGCGGGGCCGCGGTCATCATTAGCCACGACCGCTATCTGCTGGATCGAATCGCGTGCAAGATCATCGAGGTCGAGAACCGACAAGCCCGCGTCTGGACGGGCAACTACGACAACCAAGACCGGCCACACCGGCGACCTCGTGCTGCGCTGCGAGGGATTGCGCAAGTCCTTCGGCGATCTGACGCTGTTCGAGGACCTGACCTTCGACGTCCTTCGCGGCGAGCGGATCGGCATCACCGGCCCCAACGGCACGGGCAAGAGCACCCTCTTGCGGCTGGCCCTCGGCGAAATGGAACCGTCGGCGGGCGAAATTCGCCTCGGCCGGAACATTCGCGTCGGCTACCTCGACCAGCACGGCGAGATCCTCGACCCGGCTAAGACCGTCCTGGACGAAGCCGTGGAAGCCAGCCCGAGCCTCTCAACGGAACAGGTGCGCAGCCGCCTGGGCGCTTTTCTGTTCACGGGCGACGACGTCTTCAAGCTCTGCGCCGACCTGAGCGGCGGCCAGCGCAACCGCCTGATGCTGTGCCGGCTCGTGCTGGCCGAGCCTGATCTGCTCGTGATGGACGAGCCGACGAATCACTTGGACATCGCCAGCCGGGAGACGTTCGAGGCCGCCCTGAGCGATTACGCCGGAACGATCATCGTGGACAGCCACGACCGGTACCTGCTGGACCGTCTCGTCGATAAGCTGCTTGTGGTGGGCACGGACGCCCTGGGCAATCGTTGCCTCGGCAAGACGGAGTTCGTCGCGCAAGAGCCTGCCTACACCCGCTACATCGGCCTGATCCACGAGCGTCAGGAGGCCGCACAGCAAGAAAAGGAATCTCAACAGCAGGTCGCCAAGCCGCGCACCGAAAAGCCCCGCACCACGACGCCGGAAGAGCTCAAGCGTTTCAACAAGTACTCCGTCGAGCAGATCGAAGAGATGATCCTAAATCTCGAACAGAAAGTGGACGAAATGAAAGAGCGGTTCGGCGACGCGGAGGTCTACAAAAACCCCGAACTTCTCGCGGACCTGCAACGCAACTTCGACGAAAACAACGCCGAGCTCGACCTGCTCTATCGTGCCTACGAACGCCGCGCCGGGTAGAGCGTCTTGAAGATAGGGTGAAGCAAATAGACAGCCATCTTCATCAGGCGGCGCCGAGCTTCACGGGCCACTATTCGGCGTTGGAATCACGTCGATTTGATTTGTGTCCGGTTTCGCGGCACGTGGTGGCGTGTTCGGTCCGGCCGGACCTCGCCGAGGGCCGTACGGCCCCATGCCTCTGCGACCCGGACCTCTGCGCTGGCGCATCCCTCCGGGTCCTTGACCGCGGCGGCCCCGACCGCCCGGACCAGGACGGACACCGCGCTCAAGCCGGTCCAAACCGTGCTGCCAGATTCGCTCTTGCCTGTCCGTCAGAACCTTGCTGATATCCTCGTTCATCTGGTCCAGCGTCTGGACGATCTCGGCACGGGCCTGCATGCGGATTTCGGCAAGCTGCTTCATATACTTTTCCAGAATCGGCGCGATTCGCGCGGATTGCTCGGGCGAGAGGCCCAGGTCACGCCGGAGCGAAGGCATCATTCGCAAGCTCTCAAACTCCGGGCCGGGCGGCGGCGTCAGGAGCCTGAGCGGCAGCAAGATCATCGCCGCCGAGCCGCCAATGACAACGCCCGCCAACAGGATGACCGCACCGAAGAAGGCCATCCGCCACCGGTGCAGCTTCCGGATATGCTCGACGTTCAAGTGTTCTGGTTCTTCCATTTGGCTCATTGCATGGCCCACGAAATCGCTTGCGACAGCTCGAAGACCCACGAATTATAGCTGATGACCGCCAGCACCGCCGTCGCGGTCGCAAAAAACGAGGACAGCGCGGCCAGCCACATCAACGGCCTTTCCGAAGCGCGCTCGATCCCCGCCGCGCCAGGCCCCGTCTCGAGAATCGCGATCACGGCCCGGCTAACGTCCACGCTCGGAGGCGCTTCGCGCCGCGCCTGCTTCGCAAGTCGTTCAAATCGGTTCATATTCTTCATTCTAAAAGCTCCTCTCCCGCCTGGCCGACAAGCTTCTCCAGTCTCTTTATGGCCCGCCTCGTCTGAACCTTCACCATACTCTTGGTCCAGCCCGTCCGGTGTGCCGTTTCGGCCACGTCGCATCCTTCGAGGTATCGCAGCGTCAAGACCAGCCTATCGCGCGGCCGCAGTTGGGCGAGCAAACGGTGCACAAGAGAAGCGGCGCTGCTGGGATCGATTCGCTCCGCCGGCTCGTCCGGCACCTGGTCCCACTCGTCCAATGTGAAACTCTCCCGCTCGCGTCGCCGGGCCATTTGCTTCCAATAACGATACCCGACGCGGGTAGCGATCCGCGAGAGCCAGTGAGCAAACGGCGCTTTCGCCCGGTAGCTGGCGAGACTCAGGTACGTCTCGACGAAGACGTCCTGGACCAACTCTTCGTGAACCAGCCTGTCCCGGCTGAACCGCCACAATATCCCGCTGACGTGCTCCTGATGCCTCTCGATCAAACGGCGGTACGCATCCGAGTCCCCCTGCCGGCTCCGGCGAATATCCTCAAGCTCAGCCGCATCCGTCGCGTCCGCCTCCCGGCGATCTTCCGCAAACGCCGAGCCTGCAACCGCTCGAACCAGTGCGGCCCGCCAACTCACCGTTCGCCTTGGAAGAACCAGCAACGCCATGTCCAAAGGATAAGCCACCATCCCGATCTCATCAACTCAAATCATACGCCGGACCGCCCTGCTTGCGGCATCCGACGGAAAAGAGGCATCCCGCCGATAGAATACCTGCCGGCGGGATGAGAACTCTGATTGGCCGTTATGCACTTTTTGAGCGAACTACACACCTTCGCCGGCCGGTTGTTCCTCTGCCGGGCCGTTGGCGTCGGCCGGAGGCGGTGGCGGAGAAGGAGGCGAAGCGGGAGTCTCGATATTCGAGCCTTCCTCTTCGGGCGTGGGCGCTGGCACCGGTCCCGCCGGTCCTCTGCGCCAGCCAGGACGACCGCCCTGACCCCTGCCCCATCGCGGCGCGGGCGTCGGCTGCTTGTCTCCGTTCGGCTTGTCCAAACTCTGAGCCTGACCTTGCTCGTCCGGGGCCGGTGCATTGCCGCGCTGGAAGCCTCTGCCCCCTCTACCGGGACGAAAACCCCAGCCGCGATTGTCACCGCCCATCGGCCTGCGCCGCATCATTGGCCTCTGACCCCACGGACCGAAGTCTCCATCCGAATAGCCTCTTCCCATCCTGCCGGGACGAGAGCCTTGATCGGCGGCGCCGCGCCCTGGTCCGCGTCCCATCATCGGCCTTCGCTCAGCGTTCCGGCTCCAGGGACCGAAGTCTTCGCCCCAGGCGCCGCGGCCCGGCCTGTTCCATCCACCTCTGCGGAAAGAACCAACACCGGCCCGGCCGTATGGGCGCGGTCCCCAGTTATCTCGCATCGCTCCGCGCCGCATCATCCGGCGCTCCCATCGCTGGCCGCGTGGCCCCGAGCCTCTGCCCTGAAAACCACGACCAGCCCGGCCGCCTCGACCAAAGCGCGGCCCCGGACCTCTGTCCGCATCACACCGGCGTCCCCAGCCGCGACCCATTCTCTGGCCGTCAAATCGAGGACTGTACCCATAAGGACAGTAAGGCCCAGCGCCGGGGGCGTCCTGCCTGACGTCGGCATTTGGCCCGCCGCGTCCAGCCCCGCGTCCCATCCAAGGGCCTTGCCCATCAGTATTGTCCTGCGTCCCGGGTCCCACCCCAGGCCCGAACCGCCCGCCTGCCCGGCGACCACCGCCGCCCCAGCCGGCAAACGCCTGCCCGGCCGTCAGCATCGCAACTATTGCAACAACCGCCACTTTCAATCCTGTCGTTTTCATTTCAGGTCCCTTTCTCTCTCACTCCCTTTTGCTTCACGGATCGTTTCAGCCCCACAGCGAGGCTCTTCTACCAGGACAGTGGCGCCGATTGCGAAACGGTTACACTAATCACAGTTTTTTTCCGATTCTCCCGAAAAACAGACAGAAACGCCAGATTTCACTTTTTTGACAGGATAACAGGATTAGCGGGATGAATATTCGGGCACATCCTGTAATCCCGTCAACGTAGAATGGGCAACTCGTCCCTCAGGGACTTGTTTGCCCATGCTGTCGATGCTAAAGAGGCTTGATATGAAAGATCCAATCGTAGAGCAAGTGCGTTCCGTACGTAAACAGATCGAGCAGCAGTATCCCGACGCCGAGTCCTTCTACAAACATCTTGAACAGCAGCAAGAGACGTACCGTGGCCGTCTCATACGCCGCAAGCCGAAGAAGCCCCCGCGCGCCAAGGCGTCCTAAGGGACTGCTTCACGTTTCTTAACCTGTCCCCACTCAACCGAAGGTGGCAACGTGTTTTTGTCCGCCGTCCACAGATGTGCCTTTGGTCTCAAGACCTTTGGCGTTCTTTGGATCTCGCCCATTTCTCTCTGACCAGCCGGGTGAACCTGTCGTCCGGCTCATCTAACTGAGGATTCAACAAAAGATACGAAATTGAGACAGATTGCCCACCAGCGATGCCCTGGGATAATTACGCTAAAAAAGTTCAGGCAGAA
>JARRQQ010000489.1:0-9131 GCA_037381725.1 Sedimentisphaerales bacterium | reverse complement strand
AGAAGAGAAGTTGATCGAGCAGACTCCTCAGAGCCAGCCGAAGCCAAGATCGAACCCCGCCAATGCTCCCAAGCACGGCTACTGGTGGGGTACGGGCAGAAGAAAGAGCGCTGTGGCGCGTGTGCGAATCAAGCCCGGCAGCGGTAAGCTGTTGATCAATAAGAAAGAGCTTGGTGATTACTTCAAAAGAGAAAAAGACAGGAAGTCCGTTGTGGCGCCGTTGAAGACGGTCAACGCGGAGAGGATATTCGACGTGTTTATCAACGTCAAGGGTGGCGGGACGACGGGACAGGCGGGCGCCTCCCTGCTGGGTGTCGCTCGCGCACTGAGGAACTATGACGACAACTACGTCCAGGCCCTCCGGGACGGCGGACACTTGACACGAGACCCCAGGATGGTCGAACGCAAGAAGCCCGGCCAAAGGGGTGCCAGGAGAAGGTTCCAGTTCTCGAAGCGTTGATTTGCAGAATCAGTTTTCGATGAGTATAATAGCCGCCGAGAGAGCATCTCAGCGGCTATTTTTGTTGGAGATGAACGAGATGATACGAGTCGCCATCATCGGGGCCAGTGGCTATACCGGCGCCGAGTCGATCAGGATTCTGCTGGGCCACAGTCAAGCCAAGCTGACCTATCTCACGGCGATACCCGCCGAATGTGGAGCTGTCGAGGACGTTTTTCCCCAGTTCAGGGGCCGATGCGATCTTCAGATCGAGCCGCTGGATATCGACACGCTGGCCGGCCTCGCCGACGTGGCCCTTTGCTGTCTGCCTCATAAGGTCTCCATGGGTTTTGTGCCGAAGCTCTTGGATGCCGGTCTGAAGGTCATTGACTTTAGCGCGGACTATCGGCTTAAGGACGTAAACGTCTACGAGAAGTTCTACGCCGTCAAGCACACCGACAGGGACAACTTGGCTCGCGCGGTCTTCGGCCTGCCGGAGCTGTTCCGCGACCAGATAGAGGACGCCGACCTGATTGCCAATCCGGGCTGCTTTCCGACCGGCGCTCTGCTGGCGATTGCGCCCCTTCTCGCGGATAACCTCATCGAGCTGGATTCGATCGTCGTCAACGCGGTGACGGGTTCGTCCGGCGCCGGCAAAAATCCGTCCGTCAAGTTCCATTTCCCGAACATGAACGAGAACCTCTTTGCGTACGGTATCGGCACGCATCGCCACATGCCGGAGATGGAACAGATCGCCGGCGAGATCGCCGATGACCAGGCGCAGATCCTATTCCAGCCGCACGTCGGCGCTTTTGACCGGGGAATCTATTCAACGGTGTATTCTAAGCCCAAGGGTGACGTGGCCGCTGAAGAGTTGATCGAGCTCTACGAAGATTTCTATCGTGATGAGCCTTTTGTTCAGGTCTGTAAAGAAGCTCCGGCTGTAAAGGATATCGCGGCGACGAACTATTGCCATATCTTCCCGACGTCGATCAAAGGCAGGATCGTGAGCTTCTCCGTGATCGACAACCTTGTCAAAGGCGCATCAGGTCAGGCCATTCAGAACATGAACCTCCTCTTCGGACTCGAAGAAACTCTTGGCTTGAAGTAGCGGATGGATATCTACAACCTTGTCAGTTTTTCAGGGATATTTGTTCTGGTCGCGTTCGCATGGGTATTATCGTGCGACCGGAAGAATATGAACTGGCGGGTGATCGGTTGGGGGATTGGACTGCAATTGTTGATTGCGTCTTTTATTTTCGTCGTTCCGGCCGGGGCGGACGTCTTTCGCGTTGTCAACGACGTGGTGGTGAAGGTCCTGAATTCCGCGTCGGCCGGGGCAGAGCTGGTGTTCGGACGGCTGGCCTTGCCGCCGGGACAAACGAATGACGCGGGAGAGACGTCTCTGGGCTTTTTCCTGGCCTTTCAGGCTTTTCCGACAATCATCTTTTTCTCCGCTCTGATCGCGATTCTGTACTACTTCGGCGTGATGACCTTGGTGATTCGGGGGTTCGCCTACGTCTTTACGCGGCTTATGAGAGTCTCCGGCGCCGAGTCTCTGGTGGTGGCCAGCAATATTTTTGTAGGGATCGAATCGACGCTCACGGTGAAGCCTTATCTGAGCCGAACGACCCGCTCGGAAGTGTGCACTATCCTGACGGCGGGCATGGCGACGGTCTCGTCGAACGTCCTGGCGTTGTATGTCTTCAGTCTGAGGGACCTGTTCCCAACCATCGCCGGCCATCTCGTATCCGCGTCGCTGCTCTCTGCTCCCGCGGCGCTGGTGATGTCGAAGATCATTTTCCCTGAAGGCGGGACGCCCGAGACGTTAGGCGTGCACGTCAAGCCGTACTTTGAGAAAGAGTCGGGCCTGTTCGAGGCGATCATCAACGGAGCGAACGCCGGCGTGAAGCTGATCGTCGGGATCGTGGCGATGCTTATCGCAATACTGGGCCTGGTCGCCCTGGTTGACTTGTTGCTGTCCGCTTTGGGGGCGAAAGTCAATCCGCTGATCGGTACTACGGGCCAGTGGTCATTGAAGGCCTTTTTCGGATACGTTTTCTACCCCTTCACGTTGGTTCTGGGGATTCCTCCCTCCGACGCCGGCGTCGCTTCCCGGATCATCGGCGAGCGCGTTATTGTCACCGAGGTCACGTCTTACAAGGATTTCGCCGTGGTCCTGGAGCAGGGCTTGTTGCACCATCCGCGTTCGGCCGTGATTATCACCTACGCCTTGTGCGGCTTCGCTCACGTCGCCTCAATGGCTATCTTCGTGGGCGGGGTCTGTGCATTGGCACCTGACAAAGCTCGCAACATGGGAGCGCCCGCGATTCGCGCGCTCATCGCGGCGACGTTAGCCTGTCTCATGACGGCCTGTGTCGCCGGCACTTTCTTCACACATGGTTCGATTCTCCTCGGAGGCCAATGACGTTCGTCAAGCATCTGAAAGACTGCCCTGAATTCCTCGCTGGTGACGACTCTATCTTGCGAGAGCTCTTGCATCCCGCCAAGTCGGCCCTGGAGGTTCGTTACAGCCTGGCGCACGCTACGGTCGTGGCCGGGCAGAGGACCAGGCCGCACCGGCTCGAATCCAGCGAGGTCTATTACATTGTGGCCGGAGAAGGCCTGATGCACGCGGACGAAGAGGCCGTTGAAGTGGGTCCGAACTGTGCAATTTACATTCCGCCGCGAACGGTGCAATTCATTGAGAACACGGGAAGCCGTGACCTGGAGTTCTTGTGCATTGTGGACCCCGCATGGCGAGCGGAGGACGAGGAAGTGTTGGATCGTTGATGGCGTCACGGCAACGTCATCAAGAGCGACTTCATCGCCGTCGTCATAGCCGATTGATAGTGGTCCATATCTCGAACGTGCAAGATGAAACGAAGTTTTGAATTCATATCGTGCGTCCACTTTGTCACGCCATTGTCTTCGCATCTGATTCTGATCGGATCGAACGTGAAGACGGCCGGATCGGATTCCTCACTGAGAGGCGCGATCTTGCCGTCACGGCAAACCATGTAGCCCGCCGCGTGGAAAAAGCCCGCTGTGCACCACATGCTCCTGTTCATAGCTCCGACTTTGGACAACAACGCCTGGTCGCTCGGTCCGTTGAGGTAGCCTAACCAGTTGTGGTCAGTGTATCTGCCGAACATGTACGCGAAGTAATTCTGAACGTTTCGCGACAGATAGGGGAGGATTTGGTCCTGTCGGAATTTGTAATGCGTACCGTATTCCCTCACACTGCGCTCACGGGACTCCATGTCCTCGAAACACGGCATCCAATACACCGGGCACGGCAAGTCGAATATAGCCGCGTAAGCGAGTTTGTCTAACGTCACGTTGTATTCGAGTTTTGACGTCGATCCCATGTTGGGCGATCCGGTTCCGGCGTTCAGATAAACAGCCGCACATTTGGCTGCAAAAAGCTCCGGTTCTCTTTTGCCCGCGATTGCAACGTCCTGGCTCGATCCCAGAATGTTGACGACCACGGGACGAGGCGATTCTTTCAGGACGTTTGTAATCATCCGGATGCCTTGGATTGCGATCCGAGCGGCTCGTAGGCGGATAGTCGATGAGTATGCCTTTCAGGTCGATATCGCCCTGGTGAGCCAGGGCATAGACACACGCCAAATCCCAGTGGTCGTCCGGATCATTGTGAGGCCGGAAGAGATCGGTAACGTGCAGTACAGGCGTCCTGCGTTCTTTCTTTATCAACCTGTTTGCCTGCGCACCGCTCGATTCCAAGACTCCCGCAGCCAGCCCGGCTGCCGCCAACCTCAGGATTGCTCGCCGGCTTAGGTTTTCCATTTTGCCTTCCTTATCCGTCGTCATTAGACGAAAGGGACCCGCGCCGGTTTGATCGGCATGGGTCCCTGATAGATGCGAATCTGTCGGATGTTCCCACGACAGAGACCATTTACGCCGGGCGGCTACAGCGAAGCCGGCTGATATAACGCAATATCGTCTACGTATATCGTCCCGGAACCGCCGGATGTCGTCATCCCTGCTTTCGTTCCCAGGCCAATTGCGATCTTGTCTACGCTGGTCAGGTCGATTCCCTGATCGGCAAAGGCCTGCAACGGGATAACCCACTTCGTCCAGGTATCAAGCGTGGCCGCACTCGGATTGTCGTAAGCCGCGATCGCAGGCGCACCGCCGGCATTGGAGATCGCAACGTACAACGGCTCGGCCGCATTGGCCGAATCGCCCCTGAACCAGAGTGACAATTCCGCAACACCTTCCTCAGTCCAGTCGCGTGCCATTGTTAACGTAAGTACCGCTTCTGAGTTCGTTACAGCATCGACGTTATTATAAGCCAGGGGCATGGATTGGGAACCGCCGTGCACAATTGTCTGCTCGGCGTATGGGGGCATCAGATAGCCAACTTGCGCGCCATTATCCGCGACGCCGAAGCCATCGGTCCAACTCTGCCAGACAGCTTCGCCAGCCGTATCATTATCGGTGTAGTTCTCAAAATCATCCACGACAAGATAGTCAGCGGTGGTGAAACTCCAGACGGCGCCGGTCCACGGACTATCGGGACTGGTGTCACTTACTTCGTCGATTCGCCAGTAATAGGTGGTGTCCCACAGAAGTTTTCCGGGATCGTAGCTCTCGTCGCCGAGGGCCTTGCTGCCCTTGTATTCGGGTGACGCTTTCGTGGCGTTTGCTACGGCGTCCGCGTCCGTGCCGAAGTACACCTCGTGGGAAGCGGCTTCCTCTCCGGGGCTCCATCTGAGCGTCGCCGTGTGATTGACGTTGACGGCGAGGTCGGCCGGTATTGGATCCCTGGCCTTGACGGGCGGCCACAACACATACGTTGGAATGAGCTGCTTTTCTATGCTCGGACTGAGCCAGCCCAGTTGCATGATCGAGCCGCCTCCGGCCTGGAAATATTCCATCACAAGGTTACAGTACTGGCCGGCAACGAGATCGATCTTTCCCGTGTCCTCGGTGTCACCGTGGTTCGTCCAGTTGTCAATAATCAATTGACCGTTGATCCACAGCCGTATGCCGTCATCGGTAATCGTATAGAAGGTATAGGTTTCCGTAAACTGTGCGGTCACGTCACCGATCCATCTGATCGAAAAGTTACCTGCGCCAACGGCGGGATCCGCCTCAGCCCCGGCCCACGGAAAGTCGATCTGAGGATCTATGCGGGTCAGGACGAGCTTGTCAAAGTTCGTCCCCGTGTAATAATCACCTCGCAGACCTGTGCCGTACGTGGCCAAAGTCGTGAAGCTCAAGACGTCGCCTTTATGCGTCTCCGCGCCGTCAAACTCATCCACACGCCAGTAGTACGTTTTATCCAATTCAAGCGGACCTGGATCATACGTTGTGCCCGCCTGGGAAATACCTGCAACGGCGTCGTTCACCTCGTCAAAACTGTCGCCGAAGAACACGGTGTGGACCTTCGCGCCGGAACCCGCCGTCCATTGAAGGTCGTAATCCGGCGGTATAAACTTGGCGCCGTCGGACGGATTGTGGTTGTAGGCTTTCAAAGATGGAACGGTGAAGCTCCAGACGGGACCGACGTTCTTCGTGCCGTTCGCCTCGAGCTCGTCGATCCGCCAGTAGTAGGTCGTGCCCGGCACGAGGCCGTCCGGAACGGGTGTTCCGGGAACGCCAACCGTGAAGAATATCTCAGCCTGGTTACCTTGGAACGTGTCCCCGGCGCCGTCACGCACGTCTTCAAGATTGTCGCCAAAGTACACGTCGTGTGAGACCGCATTAAGTCCCGGCAGCCAGCTAAGCACCGCCGACGAATCCTCGTAGAGGCTTCCGTCGGGTGGCGTCGGCTGCATCGCGTATTTGCCCCTGTATTCGATGTGCAACAATGGCGCGCCGGCCGGATCATTGGACGCTTCGGCGCATCGAATGCCTTTGGAGGGATTGTCCGGGTCGTCACTGATAATAAGCGCCAGGGCATTGCCACTGGCCCACCCGTCCAGATCGATGATTTCCTGGACAATGGCCGTCAGGTCGGTGGTCTTGTCCTTCTGACCGACTTCGGTCCAATTCGCCGGAGCCCATATCGTGTTGGCCGTCGTTCGCGGCCTGCTGGTTATGTCATTCGTGGCGCTGCTGAACGCCGCGGGATTGGCGTCTTCCTCACCCTCGACGCACGTGAACTCGACATAGGCCTCGTCGATGATAGCGCCCTTTGGAATGGGGATATCGACGAAGCGGATGCCAACCACCTGCAAGCCACCATCATCGAGCAACTCGAGATCGCTGCTGCTTAAATCTATGCCACCACCGGCGACATCTTCTTCGGCGTCATCATTACCATTACTGATTCTGGTCTCCCATATTGTGCCCGCGAAGAGCCTATTCGGACAGGCGAAGACAAGCATAAGAACAAGGAATGTCAGACAGGCCAGTTTTTTGCACATGGTACACCTCCTTCGAGTAGAACGATTGACAATAGACTCTGCTCCAACGCCACTACATCTATGAAGATACCAGATTGAATACCCCGCGTCAAGCCAATAGCACATTTGTTCAGCGTGGGCGGCGCCGGCACAGCCGGGCCCCGGCTTAGCCGAAATCCAGGTCCGGCACCTCGCGGACGGACGGACGCACGCTGAAGTAATCCTGCGGCTCGAACCCGAACATGCCCGCGATGATGTTGCTCGGGAACGTCTCGCATTTGTTGCGGTAGTCGCGCACGTTTCCGTTGAAGAAGCGGCGGGCCGCCTGGATGCGGTCCTCGGTGTTCACCAGCTCGTGCTGGAGGGCCAGGAAATTCTTGTCCGCCTTTAGTTGAGGGTAGTTTTCCACGACCGCCAGAAGTCTCTCCAGGGCGGCCACCAACTGGCTTTCGCTGGCCGCCTGCTCACGGATAGCTCCTTTGTTGGCCAGACACTCGGCACGCAGTTGGGTAATGCGTTTGAAGACCTCCTTCTCATGGGCCGCGTATCCTTTGACCGTGGCCACCAAGTTGGGGATCAGATCGTAGCGTCGCTTCAGCTCCGTGTCGATATTTCCCCATGCATCGCGAATGTGGTTGCGCAGCGCCACCAGACCGTTGTACGTCAGAATAACGTAGAGGACGGGCAAAAAGAGTACAGTCGCGACGACAATCAGCACGACCGGCATAATTACCTCCCTGAGAATAGATAGTCCGGTATCATCGAGCGGACCGTGATGAGTCGGTTCAAGTTGGGTTCAATATGTTCCGGCGCCAGCCGGCGGTCGAACGAGATCGCCAGCGCATCGTCCTCGATCTCAATCGTCAGATCCGCGTTCGACAAAAGATATTCGATCATGCGAGCGTTGCACACGTCGTAAGCGAATTTCTTGTCCTTGCTCCGCACGCAGAACCGGCGAGAAAACTCATGCGACTCGAAGTCGATATCGTCATAGCCGATGGCCTGGGCGATCTTCGAGAGGAAACCCTCCGACCCGATGACGAGCTCCGGGAAGATCGTGGTCAGATGCAGAATGAAAAACGAGATGTTGTAGTGGTGAGTGTTTTTGCCGGAGCCGGTTTGGTAGTGGTAGTCGAACAGAATCACCTCATGGTTTTGGTGCCGTCCGGACAGGGTGTTGTAGGCGTAACGGTTATGGCCTCTGCGAAGCTTGTCCAGAAACCGGTAGCGCCGGGCGATATCCCGATCTTTGCGGTATTGGAAGCTCAGGCCCAGCCTCGTCGCCACCGCCATCATCGCCTCGCGCCGTTTAAGAGCGCTGAGATAACCGAGAATCATCGCTCCGACGGCAATCACAATGAAAACAACAATAATCAAAGGCTGCATATCTGGTTCTCTCCAAATATCTGCGCTAATATACACGGTCTTAGACAAAGCCTCAACTTATAGTTTCCGTCCGCTTTCAAGATAGCTTTCGGTTGTTGTGAGGCTATGCCCGAGCTGGCAAGCCCAGAAAAAGAAACCCTCAAAAGACCAAAGCGGTCTTCTGAGGGTTCAATTGTGAGACATCGAATGCCGAGCAAGAGAGACTCTTGGAAAGTGTAGCGTAACAAAAGTCCTACTTGAAGCTCATCTTAGCAATTCGCTAACCAAGCTTTGCCCCCCTGACCTCACTGGTTCCGAGCGGTCGTCGCCACGCGTTTAAGGCAACTTCCCTGGCCTTTTCTTCAATTAAGTCTCCGTGTGCAATGATGATCCTGTCGAAATCCCATTCCAAGATTTTCATTAACGATCTGCGAGCAGCCTTTTTGTCCTTCCATCCCAATTGATACTCTGGTGCCGGTTTCGGATTTTCCCACATCCGAAAAATCACCTTGAACCACAATTTCAACGACCAACTGACATCTTCCGTTTTGTTCGTGAAATTCTCGATTGAATCCACCAGGATGAGTGTTCTCGTGGCCTTATGGAGAAAAACGACCTCCCATATGAACCTGTTTCCACGGACAAGAATCTGGTCCAGGTCTTTCTCCCACCGTGGGTCTGGTCGATCTCCCAACAGCCAGTCAAATTCAACGTCCGGCAGCTTCCTTTCGATTCCCGGACATATAAACGTCTCCGCCCCGGGAAACGCTTGCTGAGCAGATTTCACGTAGGAAAAGTGGTATGATCCGGGGGCGACGATAAACTCGACCGTACCCAACGAGTCGATCATACTTTTCGTATTCTCATCGATTTCGCAGGGAGAGTGAATCAACAGATGGCCGTTGGCTAGGCGAACGATTGTCATTCGGGCATTAAACCTCGTGCCCGCG
>JARRQQ010000488.1:0-4063 GCA_037381725.1 Sedimentisphaerales bacterium | reverse complement strand
GTTCGATTTTCTCGATGCGCCCATCGAGATCGTCGCGGGCAAGAACACGCCCATTCCATTCAACGTTCATCTCGAAAGGGCATCCGTGCCCCAGGAGGCGGATATCGTGCAAGCCGTCAAAAGGGTGCTCCATCTTTAGGGTCTCTGAAAAGGGGAATAAGCCATGTCGCTTGAAAACATGAAGGCGATGCTTGATGGGGCGAGAGGAGGGGGTTATGCCGTCGGTGCGTTCAATATCCTGGACTACAATTCGACAAAAGCGGTCATCGAGGCGGCGGAGGAGCTAAAGGCCCCGGTCATCATCCAGACTTCCGCCAAAACGGTGATCTTCTGGGGCAGCTCTGCGATCATTTCCTGGGTCAGGGAGCTTGCCAGGTCATCGCGCGTGCCGTTTGCCTTGCATCTCGACCATTGTAAAGACGTGTCGCTTATTGCCGAGTGCATCGACGCGGGGTGGAGCTCGGTCATGATCGACGCCTCGTCGCGGCCTTTCGAGGAAAATCTCGCGCTGAGCAAGCAAGTGGTAAAGATGGCGCATCCGAAGAATGTCACGGTCGAAGCGGAGCTTGGTGCCATCGTTGGCGTCGAGGACGACATTCACGTCAAAGAACAGGATGCCCACCTGGCTGATCCGGAACAGGCCATCAAGTTCTGTGCGGAAGTTCAGCCGGACTGTTTCGCGCCCGCCATCGGAACCGCCCACGGCGTGTATAAGGGCGAGCCTAAGATTGCCTATGCCTTGCTGGAAAAGATCGCCGTGAAAACACAAGTGTCTCTCGCTCTGCACGGTGGGACGGGGCTGGCCGACGAGGTGTTCAGAAAATGTATTTCCTTAGGCTGCGCAAAGGTCAACATATCGACCCAGCTCAAATATGCATTCATCGACGGATTTGTTGCCTATCACAACGCACACAATACCGAATATAATCCGCTGAAAGTGATTGGTGCCCAATTCGATGCACTCAAAGCGGGTATCATGGAGAAGATCAAGCTGTTCGGCAGCGCCGGAAAGGTGTAGAAAAGGATTACGCAATGGCCAAACCCATCATCATGCCTCAGGTAGGGCAAGACATAGAGACCGGCGTCATTGTGGAATGGCGCGTGAAAGAGCAGGATTACGTGAACAAAGGCGACGTGGTCGCCCTCGTCGAATCCGACAAAGCGACGTTCGAGGTGGAGGCCTACGAGTCGGGTGTTCTGCTGAAGCTCCTCTACGACGCCGGTGCGGAAGTCAAGGTGCTGGCCCCGATAGCTTACGTCGGTGAGCCAGGCGAGTCCGTCGAGAAACTGCAAGCATCAGAAGAGACTGCTGAACCAGCCATCGAAACAGTACCGGCTCGAAAAGAAGAAGGCAAAGAAGAAACTCAGCGGTACAACAAAGCTAGCGTCTCCGTGTCCCCCTCAGCCAAACGAGTCGCCCGGGAGCACGGGATCGACTTGAGCACCATACGCGGTACGGGACCGGACGGGCGAATCACCAAGCAAGACGTGTTGGCGGCAATCTCTCCGACCGCTCCCGCTAATAAAACAGAGAGCGTGATGAAGGCCCTCATATTCGATTGCGACGGCGTTTTGGCCGACACCGAACGGGACGGGCACAGGGTCGCTTTCAACATGGCATTCGCGGCAAAGGGATTAGCGATCAACTGGGATACCGAACTATACGGCAAGCTGTTGGAAGTCTCCGGCGGGAAAGAACGCATGAGACACTATTTCGACGAGTACGGCTGGCCGGACGGCGTTTCAGACAGGGACGCCCTCATCAAAGAGCTTCATAAGCTCAAGACGGACTTTTTCATGGAAATCATTGAGTCGGGAGAATTGCCGCTTCGTCCAGGCGTGGCAAGAATCGTTGATGAAGCCATCGCAGCGAACATTGTGCTGGCTGTGTGCTCGACCAGTCACGAACGTGCCGTTGAACTGGTCGTCGAAAAACTCCTGGGTCCGCGGCGTCAGAGCCGCTTCAGTACGATCCTGGCCGGCGACGTCGTTTCAAAGAAGAAGCCGGACCCGGAAATATACGATCTGGCCGCCCACAGACTGGGCCTCGAACCATCTGAGTGCGTTGTCGTGGAGGATAGCCGGAACGGCCTGCTCGCGGCTAAAGCTGCCGGCATGCACTGCGTTGTCACCACGAATGGCTACACGGAGAATGAAGATTTCACGGAGGCCGATCTTGTAGTCTCCGAACTCGGCGATGAGCCGAACATTCAGGTGGCATTAGAGACGATCCGATGTATTGTTACAAAGCCGTTGATAGACGAAGGGGACCGATCATGAAAATATTTCTGGATACGGGTGACGTCGAGGCGATACGCAAGGCGTGCGACACGGGGTTGGTGGACGGCGTGACCACTAATCCAAGTCATATCGCAAAGACCCAAAGGAAATTCAGCGACGTCATCGAAGAAATATGTTCAATCGTGCCGGGACCGGTCAGCGTGGAGGCCGTATCCGACACGGTGGACGGGCTTGTCGAGGAGGCCGTCCGGTTAGCGTCCATCGCGCCGAACGTGGTCGTTAAGATACCCATGACCGTCGAGGGGCTGAAGGCGGTTCCCATTCTGGAGGAGCAGAAGAAGGTCATGACCAACGTGACGATGATTTTCTCTTCCACGCAGAGCTTTCTGGCGATGAAGGCGGGCGCCAGCTTCGTGAGTATCGTCCTGAGCCGCCTCGACGCGGTGGCGAATGAGAGTGACATTCTGGTCGAAGACGCGGTTATCATCAGAAACAACTACGGCTTCGAATCGGAAATCATCGCCGGAAGCATCAAAACCCAAAATCACGTGCTGACTTGCCTTCGGGCGGGCGTTGACATCGTGACCATGAATCCCGGCTTGTTCTTCCAAATGTTCAAGCACCCCTTGACAACCGAAGGATTAGCTCAGTTTGCCCGGGATTGGCAAAAAGTTCCCAAATAGTGGAGTTCGACGAGTCTCAGCTTTCGAGATACTCTTGGCCGAGCATCGCCGCTCCCTTCATGGAGGATTGCTCGTCGAAGACGTATTCACAGTCTCTCATCCACTTCGATTTCGCCCGAATCAAGGCCGGATTGATCGCGCCGCCCGTCACGTGGATGACGTCCTGAAGCAGAACGCTTTTGCCGATCTGGTCCAAATGTGCTTTCTGATATTCGCAAAGTCCCTTGACAATGGCCGCCAATATCTCTTCGCGAGTGGTTTCATGGGTCAGTCCCAATAACTGAGCCTGGAGCGGCTCCAAACTGTAGCGCGAGCCCATAAGGTAAGGCACGTAAGTGACACCGATTCTATGATCCTGCCACTCTTCAACCGCTCGCGGGAGCAACTCGTTATAAAACTCCTCCGCATTCAATTCCCCACCGAACAGGTCTCGAAACCACTCCAGCGCCTTTCCCCCGGCGTTCATTACGTGCAGGGTCAGCCACCGGTCCGGCTGCACGTGTGCTCGAATATTGTAGTCGGGTGACGCCAGACATTTGTCGAGGCACACCAGGGTGATCTCACATGTGCCATTGACGTTAATGATCTCGCCCGCGTCCTTGACGCCGACTGAATACGCCGCCAGAACGGCGTCGTTGCCACCGATCAGTACGGCGGGTTCCTTTCGTAAGCCCAACTCCTGGGCGAGCGACGTGTTTACCCGGCCGAGGCTCTCATGGGCCGGGACGATATCCGGAAGCTGATCGAGTGCGAGGCCAAAGGTTCCGGCAATGTCTTCGTTCCAGGTGAGGTCGTTCCGAACCGTATTGTACAAAGCCGTCAGCGAGGCCGACGATGGATCGATGGCAAAGACACCGGTCAGCCACCGAGCGATGCAAGTATTGGAGTGGCCGAACTTGTGGGTTTTGTTGAAAACCGAAGGATGATTGTCCTTGATCCAAAGAATGCTCGCTAATGAGCACCCCCCGGCAACCGGCATGTTTGCCGTGGTCTCCAGGAGCGACGACATCCCAACGGTTTCTATGATGATTTGCGCCTGCTCGCGAGAGCGCTGATCGAGCATGAGTATAGCCGGATAGAGCGCCTCGCCATTTTCGTCCATCGCGGTCAGTCCCGGCGTCGTCCCGGAAAGGGAAATC
>JARRQQ010000487.1:0-4066 GCA_037381725.1 Sedimentisphaerales bacterium | reverse complement strand
AGAAGGTTGTCGCGGGACTGTGTCAAAGCATCAAGAATTATGTCGCCTATAAGAAGGACTACTTCGATTTGGTCAACATCATCGACGGCGGGTTCGCCAATTGCTTCGGTTATTCCCAAGTGTTTTGTATCCTGGGCAATTCCATTGGCTTGTCCGTCTCCGCCATAAATGTCACGCTGGACCACGTGGCCAACATTGTGAGCTTGTCCGACGGGACAATGACGGCCGTGGATTTGATCAGGTCGAGCGGTTTCATCAGCGAACGCATCATCACAAACGACGAGTCCGACGTGGAAGGCAGTCACTGGAAATACAAGGATGAGAATCACATCACCAGGCAGGACAAAATCATCCACATCCTGGACAGGAAAGAGTTAGTCGGTGAGATATATTTCTGCCGGGGGACGGTTCAGTATATGTCGGGCCGGGAAGCCGAGTCTATCGTGCAATACAATCGGGCCATTGAGCTGAGCCCTAAATGTGCGCGAGCTTATAACAATCGCGGGGGCGCTCGTCTGATACTCGGCGAACACACTGAAGCCATCGCAGATTTCGACAAGGCCATTGCTCTATCGCCCAGGTACGTCAGCGCGTACCACAACCGAGCCAACGCCTACCTGGATTCGGAACAATACGACAAGGCCATCACGGATTACACCCGCGCAATCGAACTCAATCCGGGATTCGCAAAAGCCTACCTGGGACGGGGCTTCGCCCACCTGGCGCTTGGACATTACAGTGAAGCGACCAGTGATTACACGCAAGCCATCGCATTCGATCCCGCATGCGGCCGGACGTACTACACGCGTGCCATCGGCTACGCGAACTTGGGAGCGAGGCAGAAAGCCGTTCAGGACATGATGCAGGCCGTGGCACTGGATCAGACGCTAAGAGCCGACGTTGAAAGAGCCTCCGCCGAGTTTGATCTGAACCTCAAACTCAACTAGCTCCTCACCCGCGTCTGACGCCGCAAGGCAAATGGGTAGCGTGCAATGAATCGCACCGACCGCAGAATCGTACTGCACACGACGAGTGAATTCGCAGACTCTCTGCTTGCCGTTGGAGGTCGCCCCCATACCCAAGTCGAAGAAGCGCGACCCCCAAGCTTCGCCTGAGGCGGGCACCCTTCCATCATCTGCCGACAAGCTTCACTTTCTCGGGGTACCATTCCCTATCGAGGATTTGACTTCTTCGCTGGGGGAGTTGATGCTAAACTCGCGAGGAAGCAGTCGTTGAGGATTTGTCGCGGACGATGATAATCTGGTGAATGAGGGCGTTGCAATGGATCGAAGGCAATTCATGGGCGCATCACTGGTCGCCACGGCGGGGTTGGCGGCAAACTTGAACAGCATATCTCAAAGTGGTCAAAAGAAAGGATCGAATATGAAGATCGGCTTATACAGCATCACGTTTCTTGGCATTTGGTATCGTGGGAAGGCACTCAGCCTCGAAGAGGTCATCAAGCGAGCCCGGAAGTATGGCTATGAAGGGATTGAGATCGACGGAAAACGCCCTCACGGAAACCCGCTCGACTGGCCGGCGAAACGCTGTAAGGAGCTTCGCACAATCGCTCAGGGAGAAGGCGCCGAGATTCACGGCGTCGCGGCCGACAACGATTTCAGCAGTCCGGTCCCGGAATATCGCGAGTGCCAGATTGCCTACGCCAAGGAGCTCATTCGGATGACGTCGGATTTGGGCGCACGGACGTTGCGAATGTTCCTGGCCTGGCCGGGCGTGACGAAACACCCACAATTAGCCCAATACACAATCGCAAGGGACGCCTGGAAATACACGCATCAGAAATTCACCGCGGAGGAAATATGGGCCTGGTGCCGCGAAGGCATGGCGGAGTGTGCACGATACGCGGAAGAGGCCGGCGTCACTCTGGCCTTGCAGAACCATGCCCCCGTGATTCGAGATTACCGCGACGTGCTCAGGATGGTCAAAGAAGTCGATTCCCCCAACCTGAAAGTCTCGCTGGACGTCCCGATCATGGCCGACAAGAGTTCTGAGAATATCCAGCGGGCCGCGAAAGCCGTGGGTGATTTGCAGGTCTTGTCTCATTTTGGCGGCGAATATGAAAGGGACACAAACGGCAAAGTCGAAGGCGCGGCATTCTACCGGCCCTTCATCCAGGCAATGCACGAGATCGGGTACTCCGGCTATCTCAGTTACGAATTGTGTCACCCGCTACCTGTCGTGAACGGCCAAATCGTTGGCATCGAATATGCAGAAAAGAACGCTCAATTAGCCGCCGAATTCATGCGAGGGCTCATCACGGAAATCGCAAAGAGATAAGAATCTAGGGTGGGGCTTACTCCACCAAGATTAAACTTTGTAATCCATGAAGCTTTTGAATATGATGTATGAATAGCATAGTCCATAGTCATTTGCAAACATGGGAGAAGCACATGGTGATTTTCTATTATATTTTGGAATTTGCAGTAGTGTATGTTGCCATAGCTGGCACTTGGGAGATTGCCCAAGCTACTGTCGCAAAAGGCTTATTGTCAGATGTCCATCAGAAGATCAAATCCGAGGAAGATTATCATCCGTTAAGTGCCTTGAAGCCCTTGAATGTCGTAAGAATGTTCTCTTGGTGGTTTGGTTGGAAGGCAACAGAAGTCGGTGTTTCTGATGCGGTCATCTTGAAAAAGCGATTCAGTTGGGGACTAAGGTACCTAATGGCTTCCATAGTCCTCGCCTATGTGTTGGAAAAGGTAAAATTGCTTTTCTTTTGATTCATAAGTTAAAGACTTGTCAGTGGACAAAAGTAGAATAAGAATTACCCAACTGAGTTCAAAAGTTTACGCCCGTTCGGCTAGCCAAGTGCCGCCTTACAAAATTGGACAGTCGGAGTGAAACTCAATGAGCCATCTTGAAGAATTGATTTACCAATATTATGAATGGAAAGGATATGTTGTCCGAAGGAATACGAAAGTAGGACGATTACGGCATGGTGGATGGGAATGCGAGCTTGATATCGTTGCTTTTCGACATCAGGATAGCCATCTTATCCATCTTGAACCATCAATTGATGCACACTCATGGGCCAAGAGAGAAGATAGATTTAAGAAGAAATTTGAAGCGGGTAGAAAATACATATTCAAAGAAATATTTCCTTGGTTATCTCCAAGCATGAAAATAGAACAAGTAGCAATTTTGATTTCCAGAGGAACTAAAGAACTACTTGCCGGATGTGAAATAATCACAATCGATGAGTTTGTGAAGAATGTCAAGGATGAAATATTAAAAGAGGGTTATATGGCTAAAAACGCCATACCAGAACTTTATGACCTACTTCGTACTATTCAAATGACAATCTGCGGATATTACAAAATACTCTGACAATGCTGCACACAACTACAAATCCATCGTGCGTGTTCGTACCATTGCTCCACCCAGTTGAGAAGATATTCGTTGTCATAGTTAAATCGGGATCAATATGACATGTGATCGTTTTGTTCAGAAACGCACTATATAAAACAATTACAACGCAGGGCGGGAATCGGTTAGGCAGAGGTCTACAAGCTCGTTGATGACGGCGGTACCGGCGCACATGACTTTGTCGGCGCCGCCCCAGTAGAGTTTTAGTGTGCCGTCGTCTTCGGGGACAGCGCCACAAGTGAAGACGACATTAGGGACGTAGCCAGTGGTTTCCCACGGATCTTCAGCCTGCAAGATCCAGCGGTCGCCGACGCCGAGGATCTCGGCCGGATCGTCGAGCTTGTGCAGAGCGACGCCGAGCCGATAGACGTGACCCGCCATTGTCGGAAAGACACCGTGATAAACGTTCAGCCAACCTTTGTCCGTGCGGATCGGTGGAGCGCCGGGACCGATCTTTGTCTCGTCCCAGTGGTATGGCACCGGCTTCATAATCAGTCGCGAATCACCCCAGTGACGCAGGTCCGGCGAGTAGCTGATCCAGATCGACCACGGACAGATGTCACTATGGGGCCGGTCCAACTTCACGTATCGGCCGGCAATCTTCTCCGGGAAGAGCACGGTATTTCGATAGTCTGCCTGTGTGATCAAGGCCACTCGCTCGACCGACTCAAAATCGACC
>JARRQQ010000486.1:0-4639 GCA_037381725.1 Sedimentisphaerales bacterium | reverse complement strand
CGTCTGAGACGCTTTCCATCAAGGTGGAAGTGGATTCGAATCCGCCGGCGGGAGCGAAGACCGTTTCCACCATCGTCAGGCGTCACGTGATTCTCAATCTGCGACACCACGACAAGGCATCCTTGCTGGCCGGCAAGCTGCATGCGTTCCTTGCACGCCGATACGTCAAAGGCCGGGATATTTACGATCTGATCTGGTACCTGTCAGACCGGACCTGGCCTGCACCAAATTTGGAGCTATTGAACAACGCCCTTATGCAGACGGATTGGTCCGGGCCACGGGTCACAACCGAGAACTGGCGCCGGCTTATCGCCCAGCGAGTGGACGCACTTGACTGGAAGCAGATGGTTGCAGACGTGGAACCTTTCCTGGAACGCCCCGCCGACCGCGTGCTGCTGACACGGGATAACCTCGCGTCACTGCTCAAACAATAGCTTGTTCGCGACACGAGCCACGGGGGCCGAGCGATGGATCTTACTCCCCGATGATCTTTACGAGGACGCGCTTTCTTCTATTGCCGTCGAACTCGCCGTAGAAGATTTGCTCCCACGGCCCGAAGTCGAGTTTGCCGGCGGTGACGGCGACGACGACTTCCCGGCCCATGACGCTGCGTTTCAGATGCGCATCGGCGTTGTCCTCGAAGCCGTTATGCTTGTATTGCGAATAAGGCTTCTCCGGCGCCAGCTTTTCCAGCCAGACCTCGAAGTCGTGATGCAAGCCGGATTCGTCGTCGTTGATGAAGACGCTCGCGGTGATGTGCATCGCATTACAGAGCAGCAGCCCTTCCTTGATACCGCTTTCCCTCAGACATTCTTCGACCTGCGGCGTGATGTTGATATACTGCCGCCGGCTCGACGTATTAAACCAAAGCTCTTTTTTATAGCTTTTCATGGTTTTGATTTCTCCTTCCTGATAGCGTCCAATCGTTCCCTGGCTCCGGGGTCGGTGGTGAAGAGCTTCTCAAGGTCTTCGCAGGGATAATCGTCACAATGAGCACAACTCTCGATGCCTTTCTCTATGGCGCAAATCCTCATCGGGCAATCATTATTGCAGAACAATTTCCCGCACTCGGTCTTGCATCCATCACAATCACGGACGTCCTCGGGCTTACAATCCTGGCCGTAGTACTTTTTGATCTGCGCGGCAATATCGACCCGCATTTCATGCTGCTTTCTCGGATCCTTCTCTCTCGTGGCCAGATAGATGGCGCAAGTATGACATATCAGCCCGCAATAAGCCAAATCCTGTTCCATCTTCGTTGTCCCAATCTACGCGAGATTAGTCCTGATCAAGCAGCCTACGATAGACGGCTTCGATGGTATCGACCATACGGTCCGGCGAAAACTTTTCTTTCACGGACTCCCTTCCATTCTCGCCAAGCCGTCGTCTCAAGCCCTCGTCTTCAATCAATTCTGCACAGGCCTCGACAAGCTGTCCAATGTTTTTCGGCTCGATCAGCCGACCCGTGTGCTCGTTAACGACCTCTCGCGCACCATCCACGTCGAAGGAGATAGCCGGCTTCCCGCAGAGCATCGCCTGCGGCAATGTGCGGGCAAGCCCCTCTCGGAGCGAGCAGTGGACGAGAACGTCCGACGATTGTATGGCTAACGGAATCTCCTTAGGCGGAAGAAGACCGGTGAACCGGATCCGCTCGGCCAGTCCCATTTCACCGACCCGCCTTTTGAGCGACTCCGAAAGATTGCCGTCCCCGACAAACAGCCAGACGCAATTCTCAAACCGCTTCGCGAGCAGCCCAGCTGATTCGATGATATACTCGTGGCCTTTGAGCATGAACAGACGGGCAATCGTGACGAGCACAACCGCATCCTCCGCGATCCCATACCTCCGGCGGAAATCCCGTTGGGACTGCTGCGAGATCGGCGTCAGGAAATCATCCTCGTCAATGGCCGAATACGCCGTCACAAACCGCTCGCGCCTGCCGATACCCACGGCGGTCGCCTGCTCCGTCATGGCATCCGCCACGCTGATGAAAAAGTCCGTTCGCTTCGCCGCCGACTTCTCAACGGCAATGTAAAACTTGTTCAAAACCTGGCTCTGATACGGATGAAAGGCCAGGCCGTGGATGGTGTGCACGACCGCCGGCCGATTCGCCGACCAGCGGCCTTTCAAGGCATGACCGGCGAACCGGCCCAGAACCCCCGCCTTGGTCGAATGGGTGTGAACCACGTCCGGCTGTAATCGCTCAAGCAGCTTCTTGAGCTGAAGATAGCTGGCCGTGTCATGAAAGGGATTGATAGCTCGGCGAAGTTGATCGAGGACGATAATCTCATAGCCCTGCCCTTTCGCCTGATTGAAAAGCTCGCCCTCAGGCCCCAGCGCCGGCCCGGTCACTAACGTGACCTCATGCCCGCGCTGGGCCAGCACCTTGCAGGTAATAATCGTATTCTCCTGCGCCCCGCCTAAAATCAGCCGGGTAATAACCTGAACGATTTTCATAAATCAGAGAATACAGGATACAGGACACAGAATACAGAATATTTGACGCCAGATTCGAAGCTCAATTCTCAATACTTGATCCACATCAGGCACAATCCTTGAGGCGGTGCGAGGCGTCCGGCGGCGGTGCGGGTTTTCGCTTCGAGAATTTCGTTCATCTTTTCCGGCTCCCACCTGCCCACCCCGATATCGACCAGCGTGCCCACGATGTTTCGGACCATGTTATACAGGAAAGCATTGCCTTCAACATCGACGTAAATCCACTCGCGTTTGTGTTGCGTATTGCGTATTGCGTATTGCGTGCGGGATACTTGTTCCTTTTCTTCGCACGACGCATCACGCACGACGCACGACGAACTGACCTCGCAGCGGAAAATCGTGCGAACGGTCTGATCGCGCTTGTCCTTGGCCGTGGCAAAGGATTTGAAATCTTTCGTTCCGACGAGTAACTGAGCCGCCCTATTCATCGCGGCCGCGCCCAGCTTCCGCGGGATATGCCAACACCGATTCAGTCGGAGAACGGGGCGATACCGGCCCGTAAAGATCGTGTAGCGATACAGCTTGCTCTTGGGACCACCCATCAAGTCGAAGTTGGGCGTGGCCTCCTCGGCGGCGGTGACTGCGATCTCTCGCGGCAGCCGGCCGTTGATGGCCCTCGGGAAGTTCTCCGTGGGAATGGGCGAATCGACCTCGAACAACGCGACCTGGCCCAGGGCGCTGACGCCGGCGTCGGTCCGGCTGGCGCCGTGGACGGGCGTCCGAGTCCCCACGAGATTCGAGACGGCCTCAACAAGCTCGCCCTGGATGGTTCTTTTGCCCGGCTGTATCTGCCAGCCGTGATACCGGCTGCCGTCATATTGCACGGTGAGTTTTATCCTTCGAGCAGGCATTTGCTTGAGATACAGAATTCAGAAGCCGAAACAAGACTCGTCCGCCTGTTTTCTCACTTCTGATAGTCACTCAGGTTCGGTTAGAAAGACTGCCGGCCTACACTCAGCGCAGAACGCCGCTGACCGACGACTCTGGATTCCCGCTTTCGCGGGAATGACAAATCCGTAACGGAGCACTGTATTCCGAGCTAAAGGAGCTTCTCCGCAATCTGGACGGCGTTCAGCGCCGCACCCTTTCGCAATTGATCGCCGGCCACCCAAATGTTAATCCCACGATTTTCGGGCAGGGATTCATCCTGGCGAATCCGTCCGACGAGAACGTCGTCCTTGCCAGTCGCGTCGATCGGCATGGGGAAACGGTTGTGCTCGCGGTCGTCCAGCAACGAGACGCCCGGCGCCGTGCGCAGAAGGTCCCGGACCTGATCGGGCGTCATGGGATCGGTGAACTCCAGATTGATGCTCTCGCAGTGCGCCCGGAAGACGGGGATACGGATGCACGTGCAGGTCACGGCGATCTCGGGACAGTCGAAAATCTTGCGCGTCTCGTACACCATCTTCATCTCTTCCTGGTTGTACCCGTTCGGCTGGAGCGCCGAATCGTGGCTGAACACGTTGAACGCGATTTGATAGGCGAACGCCTTGCAGGTCGGCTTCTTGCCGGCCAGGACTTCCCGCGTCTGCTCCTCTAACTCGAGCATGGGCTGAACACGTTGAACGCGATTTGATAGGCGAACGCCTTGCAGGTCGGCTTCTTGCCGGCCAGGACTTCCCGCGTCTGCTCCTCTAACTCGAGCATGGCCGACCGCCCCGCCCCGCTGGCTGCCTGGTACGTGCTCACGACCATTCGTTTGACGGGATTGGCCCTATGTAAAGGCCAGACCGGTACAATCCCGATAATCGTCGAGCAGTTCGGATTCGCAATGATGCCGTGGTGCTTTGCAATCGCTTGCGGATTGATCTCGGGAATCACCAGCGGCACCTCCGGGTCCATTCGGAAGGCCGAGGAGTTGTCCACCACGACCGCGCCGGCCTCAACCGCCGCGGGTGCGAACTCCTTGCTGCGGGCCGCCCCGGCGCTGAACAACGCGATATCGACGCGCGCAAAGCTGTTCTTCGTCATCTCTTCAACGACGTATTGCTTGCCCTTGAATTCGATCTTCTTCCCGGCCGACCGACTGCTCGCAAGCATCTTCAACGAATCAAACGGAAAATCCCGCTCCTGGAGGATATCGAGAAATTCCTGCCCGACCGCTCCGGTCACTCCAGCGATAGCAAGATGACAACCCATAGGC
>JARRQQ010000485.1:0-4665 GCA_037381725.1 Sedimentisphaerales bacterium | reverse complement strand
GATAAGATAGCCTGGTATGAGAACGACGGCACCGGCCGGTTTGGTACTCAGCAGGTCATCACCGCTGAAGCCGATGGAGCAAGATCGGTATATGCTATAGACGTGGACGGTGATGGCGACGTGGATGTCGTCTCGGCGTCTTACTACGATGACAAGATTGCCTGGTATGAAAACGACGGCGCCGGGGCATTCGGTTCCCAGCAGATCATCTCGAATTCGTCCTGGCATGCACGAGCGGTGTATGCGGCGGACCTGGATGGCGATGGCGATCTGGACGTCCTGTCGGGTTCCACGGGTTATCATAAGTTAGCTTGGCATGAAAACGACGGGACCGGTGGGTTCGCCCCGCCGGAAGCGATCACGAACGACGTCGAACCCTACTGCGTTTATGCCGCGGACCTGGACGGCGACGGAGACCTAGACGCACTGTCAGGTTCTTCCGACAAGGTAGCCTGGTGTGAAAACAAAGGACCCGGCCAGTTTGGCCCTCTGCAGGTTATCACCACGTCAGTGGATTGGGCAGTATCAGTTTATGCCGCGGACCTGGATGGCGACGGCGACCAGGACGTCCTGTCGGTGTCCTCTTTTTATGCGATAAGATAGCCTGGTATGAGAACGACGGCACCGGCCGGTTTGGTACTCAGCAGGTCATCACCGCTGAAGCCGATGGAGCAAGATCGGTATATGCTATAGACGTGGACGGTGATGGCGATGTGGATGTTCTGTCGGCATCTTCTTCCTACAACGGTCGCGACGGCAAGATCGCCTGGTACGAGAACGACGGGGCCGGTCAATTCGGCTCCCCGCAGGTGATTACCACTCAGGCCCATGGCGCAAAATGTGTTTATGCGGCAGACTTGGATGGCGATGGGGACCCGGATGTTCTTTCGGCTTCCTGGCTGTCATGGGGCGAAAGCGACAAGGTTGCCTGGTATGAGAACGACCGGACGCTCCAGTTCGGTCCCTCGCAGGTAATCGGCGCTGAGGCCGATGGGCCGTCCTCTGTTCACGCAGCGGATATGGACGGCGACGGGGATATGGACGTCCTGTTAGCGTCTTCTGGTGATAAAAAGTTGCCTGGTGTGAGAACGATGGAACTGGTCGGTTCGGTCCCTCGCTGGTGATCTCAAATCCAATCGCCGCAGACTCTATATGGGCTGCGGACTTGGACGGCGACGGTGACATGGATGTCCTCTCTGCATCTTATGGCCCCACTTGGTATGAAAACGATGGGACCGGCCGGTTCGGTCCTCCAAAAGTGATCTCAAATTCGTTCGTTGCAAACCGTGTGTGCGCGGCAGACGTGGACGGTGACGGCGATATGGACGTTCTCGCATCTTGTTGTATGGTGGGGCTTGGTCTATTATGAGAACGACGGGACTGGCCATTTTAGCGACCGGACTGAACAGCTTGGTGCCCGGTCGATAATTGAAACTTGGCCCGCAGGGACGAGATACGTCCATCCAGCGGACCTGGATAGTGACGGCGACCTCGACTTCCTCACAGCATCCTGCTATTTTGGGAACAATGGCACGATAGCCTGGTACGCGAACGATGGTTCCGGCCAGTTCGGTTCAGAGCAGGTAATCTGCTCTGAGGCCAGAGGGCAAATATCCGTTTATGCGGCAGACCTGGACAGCGATGGTGATCTGGATATCCTCTCGTCGTTTTGGGGTGACAACAAGATAGCTTGGTATGAGAATGAAGGGGCCGGGCAATTCGCATATCAACGAGTGATCGACGCTGAAGGTTACAGCCCAGCATCCGTTTATGCGGCGGATTTGGACGGCGACGGGGATCCCGATGTCCTTTCGGCTTTCTATTATGACGATAAGATTGTTTGGTATGAGAACAAGTGAACGATTTGCATAGCTCTTGAACTCACTATGTGGATCAAGCCCTGTCTGACCAAAATGACAAAAGTCTTGTAATCATGTATCTTCCTCCATCCAGCCATCCAAAGCCTGAGCTCCACCAAATCATCAACCGAGCGGTAAACACCCAGTACGCCCCCGGAGAGAGAGGGTACCGTTGTTCGAGACCAAAGCCGGCTGCGTACTGCTCAACGACGGCACCGTCAAGTTCATTCGCACCGAACAAGAGTTCCGCGAGCTTCGCTGGAGGTAGGCCGTTCGTAGTGTGCTCGTAAGAGCATATCCGCGTAACGCCTTACGGCGTCACTACAAACGAATGTCCTGATTTCCTGGTAGCCTGCGCCCTGATAATCTGGTATCCTGATATCCATGTTCGTAGCTCAACGTGTTGATGATTTGCCGCCTTTTCTTAGGAGTACGTTGTGATGAATGCTCGCCGATTCAGAACACTCACCATTGCCTGCATCATGCTCGCAGGATTGTCCTCTGCTATGTCGCAGGTCGCCTACGCCACATCGAGCGACGGTCAAATAGCCCTTGTCACGCGCAGCCGCGTGCCGCTGACTGACGATGCGAGTCGGTTCCGGGTCGTGCAAAAGAAGGTCGAGTGGGACCCGAAGCAAACCGCCATCATCATTTGCGACATGTGGGACCAGCACTGGTGCAAAGGCGCCACGCGGCGCGTCGCCGAGCTGGCGCCGTACATGAACGACGTCGTCTCCAAGGCGCGGGACAGAGGCGTCTTCATCATCCACGCCCCGAGCGGCGTGGTCGGTGCCTACGGGGGCAAACCCGCGCGCAAGCGTGCCCAGGAAGCTCCGCGAGCGGCTAACCTGCCCGACGGGATCGACAAATGGTGCAACTGGATCGACGAAAAAGAAAAAGCCGACTATCCAATTGACCAGTCCGACGGCGGCTGCGATGACCAGCCTCCGTGCAAGCAAGGCCCCCCGTGGCCGTGGAAGAGCCAGATCGCCACGATCCAAATCCGCGACGAGGACGCCATCAGCGACTCCGGCGTCGAAGTCTGGAACTTACTCGAGCAGCGCCACATCAAGAACGTCATCCTGATGGGTGTCCACGCCAATATGTGCGTCTTAGGCCGGCCGTTCGGGCTGCGCCACATGGCGATGTTCGGCAAGAACGTCGTGCTCATGCGCGACATGACCGACACGATGTACAACTCGCGGATGCGTCCTTTCGTCAGCCACTTTACCGGCACGGACCTGATCGTCGAGCACGTCGAGAAGTACGTCTGCCCGACGATCACCTCGATGGTCTTCACCGGCCGGCCCGCTTTCCGCTTCAAGAACGACACCCGGCCGCGCGTGCTCTTCCTCTCCGCCGAGAGCGAGTACGGCGCCGCCGAGACGCTACCCAACTTCGCACACGAACTCGAGCTCAAGTACGGCCTGTCTTGCGAGATCCTCCAGGGCAGCACAGCTAAGAGCGGCAGCGACCGCCACGAGTTAGCCGGCTTGGAAGCGTTGGCCAACGCCGACCTGGCCGTGGTCTTCATGCGGCGAAGAGCACTGCGCCCCGAGCAGATGAAGCATTTCCGCGACTACTTAGCCGGCGGCAAGCCGCTCGTCGGGATACGCACCGCCTGCCACGCCTTCGACACGCGCGGCAGCGCCCCGCCCGGCTACGCCGAATGGCCCAAATTCGACCCCGAAGTCCTGGGCGGCAACTACCACAACCACTACGGCGCCGGACCCAAGTGCACCGTCACGATAGCCGCCGGCGCCGAAGGCAATTCGATCCTCGCCGGTGTGACGCTCCCGTTCACCACCGACGGCTCGCTGTACCGGGTCAGCCCGCTGGCCGAATCGACACAGAAGCTCCTGATCGGCACGATCCCCGACAAGGATCCCGAGCCGGTCGCCTGGACCAACCGCTACGGCCGGTCCCGCGTTTTCTTCACCTCGCTGGGCCATCCGGACGACTTCAAGAACCCGTCGTTCCGCCGATTGCTCATCAACGCCGTCTTCTGGGCCATGAACAAGCCCGTCCCGAAGCCGGGCTAAGCAATGAACCGCCGAGGCCTCGGAGACCGCAGAAAACGAATATAAGTATCTTCACATAAATATGTTACATGACTGCCTCCCCTCTCTCTGCGCCCTTGGTGTTCGCGGCGGTAGGACATGAGATTGGCTTTGTTTTTTCAAATCGGCCCGAACGTATTCGCCGCCCTGTCATTCCGCACGTGATGCGGAATCCACCACTTGGCGTAGATTGGGTTTGTTTTTTCATTTACCGCAGGGGCCGCTGAGGGAAAGTCATTGCGAGGCCCGGAGGGCCGTGGCAATCTCCGGGGTGCCCGGAATTGGGTTTGTTCTTTCAATTCAGCCACGAGTGCACGCGAATGGACGCGAATGGACGCGCCTTTCTTGTAGCATTTTGTAAAGATTTGTGCATTTTTTGAAATTTTTGCGCATTTTTTGGCCGCAGATTTCACAGATTCACGCAGTTTCAAGGCAACCACGAACGAACACCGGATCAACCAAATGGCGTAGATTGGGTTCGTTTTTTCAAATGAACGGCGAATGAACACCAATGAACACTACAACCAGACGATATACGAAATACGAACGACCAACAACAATTCATAACCGCTGATTAACGCTGATTGCGCGGATTGCTTGGTTTCTTGAACTTCGACATTCATTATTCGCTATTCGATATTCGAGGCGTCAGCCTCCCGCCATCTGTCCTCGGTCTTCTGTTCTCCGCCTCCTGCCCTCTATATCCTGGCGTCACTATGTTCGATAAGTATTATACTAAATTATCC
>JARRQQ010000484.1:0-6736 GCA_037381725.1 Sedimentisphaerales bacterium | reverse complement strand
GCCACCTGGGCGGCCCGGCCTGCCTCCGCCGAGGTCAGACGCGTCTCCAAATCTTTTGAGTCCAGGCGCACCAGCACCGAGGGCGGAACCGGGGGATTCGCATTGGGATCGCCACACGTTACGAGGTCGCCTTCGTCGTAAGGCAAGCCAACGATTCGCGCCGAAACCTTGGCGCTGATTTCGACGTTGGTCTTCGGCTCGATCTCACCGGGGGCACTGACGAACTCAATCAACTCGCCTCGCTCAGGGTGCTCCACACGAACGGTTGTCGACGGGCGGGACCCGCCCATCCGTTTCTTGACCATCATCCCCATCCCGGCGACGGCCACCAGTACCACAACAATCACGATAATGATGATGCGAGATTTTTTCACAGTAAAACCCTTCCTTAAAAACCGTTAGGGCGATACAAGGCTCAACGAGCGAGGCCATAAACATGACGCGCCGACGCGGCATTTGTTATGTCCTTTCGTGCCGAGAAATGTCCGTCGATACAAGATTCTTTTGCCCGGTCACGTGAGCGATTATGCGCGCCGAATGTTACCGTTCTGTTACCATTTCGTACTAGTTTCGTGATTTTGACGACTAGTTACGGTCTGGCTGCACCGTAGGAATATCTATCCGACCGTCCGGCACGGCACTCAATTTCACTGTTGCCTATACCTACGTAGACGCCTGGCAACCCATTTTATTGCGCGGGTCTGCAAAAAAAGCCGGTCGAAAGCCAAATGGACCAGGCACTCAGAACGACGGGCGAACATCGGATGCCGAATCCCCGACGATCCGGGGCCAACCCCGACGTATGGGCTACCTCGTCCAGTAGTCCACCACGAGCACTTTGTCCAGGTACGGGTCCAGGAGCTTGCCGAACGCCTTGTGTGCCGGGTGCGGCAAATAAGCTGCGCGGTCCGCGTCGGTCAGGAAGGTGACCATGAAGCAATGGGTGAATCCCTGATTGAGGTTTTCGACGCTCACGTCGGTGCCCCACTCGAAATTATGGATCGTATGGATCTTGCTCGGTAGAGCGCAGAAGGCGTTTTCGATCTGCTTGATCTGCTCGTCCGTCGTTCCGTCCTTGAACTTGAACAGCACAACGTGACGCAACACGCGGGTCGGGTTCACGGCGGCTTTCTGCTCCGTGACGTGCCTGGTTTCGTGAACGCTCACGCACCCCGCCAACAAAACGACCCCAACAGCCAGATACAGGAAGTTCTTGATCATAATCCGTTGTCTCCAATGAGTCCCTTGTCAAACCGGCAGGCGTTCCCACCGACCAAGGATTCTACCCGCCACACCGCCTCTCGTCCACATGAAAAACGGCGTGGCCGGATGCGGTGCGTCATTCGGAACGTACGTGAAGAATCTGTTGAAGCGGGTCGGCGAAGCGTCCCCTGTCCTTTGGCTCCGCATTCGCTCTAGTCTTTTGGGCGGCTTAGGCTGCGGTATGAATTCTGCGTGGGGATGTCGGGCCCCATTCTTCTACGGACGCCCCCCGTCGCGAGGGGGGAATTCTACAGAGAAGGTTCTGTGTAACTGTCGGGAATGCACTTGAGCACCGTTATCGGCTCGAATCCCGCCGGGTTCTTCTGCATACCCGAGCGGTTGAAGACCAACTTCGTGTTCCCGGCTATGGTCATGCGGGCGTCAGAGTAGTTTATGACCGAGCCGTTGATGGTCCCGCCGGCGTTACCGTGGAACTCGACGCCGCTGGCCGCGATCACGCCGTTAAGCACCGCGAAATCTCCGCGGAAGCAAACCCGGAATCCCGGCGCCAGGAGGAAGGTCCCCGTGTGCTCGGTGAGCGTGCCGAACTCCTCTTGAGACAACGTCGAAACATCGTAGCTGTCCACCGTCCCTCCGAAGTCAATGTAGCCGTCCGGGGACGGATTGGACAAGTCGCCGTCGCCGAGGATGACGCCGTGGACCTCGGCGTTCCCCGTAAAGCTGACCGTGTTCGGCGATCTGATGTACATGATCCCTCTAATGGTCGCGTGCCCCGAGAACGTCGGATTGGTGTTCGCGGGGATCTGCACGTTGGTCAGCGTCACGTTCGAGGTCGGATCGCCCGCGTGGAAGGTGTGCTGGATGTACCCTTCGAATTCCGTAAGATTGGGCAAGGGAAAATCGCACATGTCAGCACCAATGGTCACGTGCGCCAGGGCGCCCGCGCCCGTCTGTCCGTGCACCGAGCTGTTGCTGGCGATGTCCACGTAGGCGGAGGGATTGACAATGTTCACGTCCCCCGCTATCGAGGATTTCCCCGTCATCTGGAGGGCCAGCAGCGCATCGGAGCTTTCGATATAGACGCTGGCCTCAATGCTCTCGTTGTACCCGTCGACACCCACGTTGCCCTGCATGTGCAGGGGGCCTTTCGTGGCGATGCCATAGTCGAAAATCGGATTGGCCGCCGTGTCGAATTGATAGCTCAGGGCCACGTGCTTGTCCGCCTGGCGGCTGCTGCCGGTTACCAGCACGTTCAACGCGTCGAATTTGCCAGCGAACGTCACCATCGCAGTAAAGCCCTCGTTCGTCATGGAATCGAGCGTGACATTGGGAATGGTGAGGGTGTACATCGAAGGGTGATACAAGGCACTCATGTTCGTCACGCCGTCGTCGGTGAATGCGTCCTGGAGACCATCAGCAACGGCCTGGAGTCTGTCTGCCGGTAAGACGTCAGCGGGAATGGTGAGGCCGCACAGATAGTAGCGGACGATCTCCTGGCCCGAGTGTGCGCAGTTCAACGCTCGGCCGGCTTGCTGCTGATTGAATGCGAGTTGGACGTTCGTATTCGACATGGCCGCCAGGCTGACGGCGAGGGCCGAGAATACAACCAGGAATATCATCGAGATGATAAGCGCGCTGGCTCGGCGCTTGCGAAACACGTGCTTTCTTTCGGGCAACATTTTTCCTCCCCCCGGCGAAAAAAATACCCACTTGCTGCATCAATGATGGAGAATTCTTCTTCTATGCCATTTAAAGTATACGAAACGCCGGCGGCCAGGCAAGAAGACTCCAACAGCCAGATACAGGAAGTCCCTAATCACAATTCGTTGTCTCCAATGAGTCCTTTGTCAAACCCGCAGACGTTCCCACCGATCAGGGATTTCATCAGCAACACCGCCCCTCGTCCACACCAAAGAGGGCGTTGCCGGATGCGGTGTGTCATTCCGAACACATGTGAGGAATCTGTTGAAGCGGGTCGGCGAAGCGTTCCCCGTCCTTTGGCCCCGCATTCGTTATAGCCTCTTGGGTAGCTCAGGCTATGAGATGGGTCCTGAGTGAGGATGGCGTGTAGGACGCCTGGTCCGGACGCCCGTCGCCGGAGTGCTTGCGGCCTCCGTGCCACTCAGTGTTGTGCACGGATCCGCGCGTCACTGTCCGGACGGCGGGCGTACCGGACCCTTGGCTTTGGCTTTGACCTTCTTCGGCGTAACTCGCCTTATTCCGCTCTCATTGCCACAACTGGAGTCGGCCGTGCAACAGAGCGGCAATCGCGGCGAGTATGACCATAACCAAGGCCATCTTCAGAAGACGTAAGTCATTCTTCCGATACGTACTCTTCAATTGGTCTTTCAAGTGTTCTATTTCGACTTTGGTTTGTTTTACGCTCATACCCTTCCTCCTGTCTATGTGCTTGTCTCTGAATAGCTAGAAGGATCGTAATCCAACTCCCGATACAAATCGAAACCGGCCGGGATCTTCGTGCTGCTCTCCCGGTCAAAATTCATCACCGCATTGCCCTCAATGGTGGTAGGGCTGCCCGAGTAATTGATGATGGTACCCTTGATCTGTGCATTCATGTTCCCTGTAAAATGCGCACCGCTCACGGCCACGACCCCCTCCAGTGTCGAGAAGTTGCCGCCAAACGTTACATCGAAGCCGGGAGCGAGGATCGAAGAGCCTTCCTCCTGGCGGATGGCATCAAATTCGGAACCGCTTGGATAAGGTCCGCTGGCGAAGTTGCCAAGTATGTTGATAGATCGTGAGGCCGGATCGGAATTGGTCACGCTGCTGAGCCCAACAATGATGCCCTCGAGCTGCACGTTGTTAAACGTGACTTCCCTGAATATCGACACCGGCGTTCGTAAAAACGGGGTTTGTTCCCTGCGCGATTGTCGCATTGATGAGATAATGTACTGCGCTCAGATCGGTGGAATTATCGATAACAGGCCCCGTCGCGTATGGAATAAAACGGGCGGTGTCGGGAGTCGGGAACTCCGGACTGTCCATCCCAATATGGACGTGATTGTCGATGGCAGTCTGGCCCGAATCGCCGGCGATTTGTACGTCTCGCTCGAAATCAACACCTGCGTATTCGCTACCTACATTGACCTCCCCATCGAACTTCAAGTTGCCGCCGACATAGACCGCAGTGGGATCACTTGCGCTTTCCACGAACATATCCGCTTCCCATGACGAATTGACGCCAGTTATCGTCGGATTGCCGGGAAAATTAAGAGGTCCTTTGGTAGCCAGGCCATAGTTGAAAATCGGAAACTCGTAGGGCTGGATGCTGTACTCCAGGGTGATCGTGCGGGATATCGTATCGCTGTAACCCGTTATACTGCATTGCAATCGAAAAATCAGGGGGGCGCTGGAATACGTATACACCTGGATTTGCCCGTCGAAAGTCTGTCCCTCCGTTGAGTCTAAGTTCACAGTTGAGATCGAGCCGTCATCTTGCACTGTGATGTTCGAGATGCCGCTCAAATTCATCTGTAGGGCGTCAATGATCGCTGAGAAATAATCGGACTCGGTCTCGGGTGTTGAACTTGAAATCAACACATCGCTCAACCAGTATCTCATTACTTCCTGACCGGATAGGGCTGCCCCTAAAGCCACATTGATATTGCGCTGATTCGAAGCAATTTGGACATTCGTCCCCGACATGGCCGCCATGCTGACGGCGAGGGCCGAGAATACAACCAGGAATATCAACGAGATGATAAGCGCGCTGGCTCGGTACTTACGAAACACATGTTTTCTTGCGGGCAACATTTTTCTCCCCCCGGTGAAAAATACCCGTTCGTGTTATCAGTAATGCAGACTTCTCAGTGTCACTCAAAGTATACGAAACACTGGCGACCAAGCAAAATGACCGGACTTTGATGATTCAGAGGAGGAATGCGCCCAGTGGCCCCGCGCATTGCCGAAACTTGTCCGCGGGTAGCGTGACCGTCCGCCATTTTGGGCTGCGGCGCTTCATGAATCTGCGATAGTCCGCTAATGTGACGCAGAAGAAAACATACTTGTTTGCGTCGAAATCGAAGACCTCTCTGCCGTCGAAATCCACGTCGATCTTCTCCATCCTGTAGGCAAACACAAAGACCGCCCGATGCTTCGGTCCCAGAATCTGCTGCCACTTGAAAAGACCATCGACGTCCTCCGTCGTAACCCAACACTCGAAGCCCCCCATTTTGGCCAGACTCGTGCCCCTGAACGTTCTACCCTTGACCTCGACAATAATGGGCCGGCTGTGTGGGTACAAGAGGAAATCGAAGCTCTTGACGTCCTCGTCCCCGATGGTGACTCTCTCGTGCTGATACTCCGCAACGTATTCGATTCGATGGTCAATCAGCCAATTCTCAAAGGCCTGCTCATAATGATTGCCAAGGGAGTCTTTCATTTACCTGTCCGGCTGGAACAGCCGCGGAACGAGCTCATTCAGCCACAATCGCCATAAGCGCCATTCGTGGCCGCCGTCGGTAATGTGCGCGACGTATTTGATCTTGTCTTTCTTGAGCCGTTCGAGAAACGCCTGGTTTCTCTCGAAGAGAAAATCGTTCCTTCCGCAGCCGATCCACAACAGCTTGAGCTTTTCGTTGAGCAGGTCTGGCTTAGCCAGCAGTTTGTCGAGACTCTCCCCTTCCGGGACGGCGGCGCTGAACGCCCCTACCCAGCCGAACAGCTCGGGATGTCCCAGTCCTATCGTCAGCGACTGTCCGCCCCCCATCGACAAGCCGGTGATGGCTCGGTCCTTTTGGTCCGTGCTGGTGCGATAGTTCATCTGCACGTAAGGGATAACGTCCTCGATCAGGTCACGCTCGAAGCTTTGGTACCGTCCTATGCTCCGCATGACCGGAGGCGCCGAGGGCGTGTGGCCGTACGGCATGACGATAATCAGCGGTCTGGCTTTCTTCGCCGCGAGCAGATTGTCTGTGATGAGATTGGCGCGACCGACTACGGTCCACGCATCCGCGGAATCCCCAAACCCGTGGAAGAGATAGAGCACAGGGTACTTGACGTCCCCGCTGGTCTCGTAACCCGGTGGCGTGTAGACGTAGAGGTCTCGCGTGACGCCGAGAGATTTCGACGCATACTTGTGAATGTGTATCGTGCCGTGCGGAACGGGCTGTTCCTCGAAGCACGTGGGCGGCTCGCCGGGCACCTCGACGACGTTCCTGGATGATCCGAGCCAGACCTTGAGCCAGGAATTAGCGGGATCGACAATCCGCAGGCCGTCCACGACAAAATCGTATTCATATATCTCTGGCTCAAAGGGTCCTACAGTCACGCTCCACAAGCCCTTATCGTCTTTTGCCATCGGATGGCTGCCCTGCCCGCCGAATTGAATGTTCACCGCGACGCTCTTGACGCTCGGTGCCAGCAGCCGAAACGTCACGCGCCGGTCCACCTGAACTTCCGGTGAAACCACGACTTGCCTTTGTTGACCCTGGACCCGCGAATTCAATCAAACCAGCAACGACAAGCACAGCATGGAACAAGCTAATCGACA
>JARRQQ010000483.1:4106-5966 GCA_037381725.1 Sedimentisphaerales bacterium | reverse complement strand
TCGAAGACAAAACGAAGCTGGCTACGCGATTCAATCTTCGTCCGGCGCTGGCCATGCCGGGTGACTACCTGATTCTCAGCTCGACGGACGGCTTGGCCTGCGATCTCATCGACGCTTTGGACTGCGAGGCCGGGCAGGGCGTCAAGCCGCTGGCCGAAACGCACAGCCGGATCGAGATTGAAGGGAGCCGCTTAGCCTCGATTCTCGAAGCCAACCGGAACATGCTCGTTCGCGGGGACATGGTGAAGAAGGGCCGAACGCAAGAAGAATCCGAAGCCGGGATCGACATGATGATCGCCGTGGTCAAGCTTGTGGAGCGGCTCGACCTGAGCATAGGCATGCACGAGGGCTTGACCCAGGCACAACTGGGAATAAAGCTGAACGTGCCGTGACCGTGGTTCGTTTGTTGCGAATACCGAAAGGAAGTCCTCATGGCTTTGCAGAGTGAGAAACTAAGTGATCCCGGCTGGGCGTGGGCGGCATATGAACCGGATGATGAGCGGCCTTGGAGTCTCGCTCAAGCCGGGCATCTTTACCGGCGTGCCGCTTTCGGAGGCGATTGGGAGCAATTGCAGCAGGCGCTCTCGGATGGACCTCAATGGGCCGTTGACAAGTTGTTGAAACCTTCGTCGGACGTTGAAGCCTTCAACGCCACTCTCGATGACTATGAGACTTCCGTCACTTCGGCCAGCGACCTGCGAGCCTGGTGGCTGCGCCGGATGATTCAAACCCCGCACCCGTTACTGGAGAAGATGACGCTGTTCTGGCACAGCTATTTTGCTACCAGCGCCATGGAGGTCAAGGATGCCCAGCTGATGCGGCAGTATGTTTGGCTTCTGCGCAGCCAGGCTCTTGGTTCTTGAAGGTATATCGCGCGATCCCGCTATGCTCGTCTGGCTCGGCGCCGATGCCAATCGCAAGGCCATGCCGAATGAGAGCTTTGTCCGGCCGCTTATGGAAACCTTCACCGTAGGTCACAATCACTCAACGGAAAAAGACGTTCGGGAAGCGGCCAGGGCCTTTACGGGTTGGTTCGTGCTCAGGGGCAAGCTTCGGTATATCGCTCGCGAGCACGATGCGGGCACTAAGCAAATTCTCGGCGAGGAGAGGGACTTCACGAGCGATGACGTGGTGCGTATTTTGCTCGAACAGCCGGCGACGCCGCAGACCGTGGTTCGCAAGTTATACCGCTGGCTGATCAGCGAGACAGCCGAGCCGGGCGATGACTTGATTGGCCCTCTGGCGGAGTCCTTCGCGAAGGATTACGACGTGCTTAGACTCACCGAGACCATGCTGCGTTCCAATCTGTTTTTCTCTTCGGCGGCGTACCGTCAAAGGATCAAGTGTCCCGTGGAGTTTGGCGTCGGCATCGTGAGGGGGCTGGAAGGTCTCGTCTCTACCACGCGGCTGGCGAACGACCTGGCCGATCTCGGGCAGAACCTGTACCATCCGCCGACGGTCAAGGGCTGGACGGGCGGGCGACACTGGATCGACAGCGCATCAGTCGTCGGCCGGTGCAATCTTGCTTCGGCCTTGTTGCGAGGTTCCGGGCCTTATGAGGACAAGCTCAATCCGCGCAACGTTGCCGAGAAGTATGGGCGTTCGACGCCTGAATCTGCTGCGCGGCTTTTGCTTGAGTTGTTTGTGCAGGGCGATCTCGATGACGACGTTCGCAAGACGTTGCTTGAGACCATCCGGACAGGGGGGGATGATCAGGGTGAAAACTTGCGACGGTTTACGCGTGCGGTTGTGACGCTTCCCGAATTTAATCTGGCTTGACTCTTGGAGAATGATACCATGTCCTGCACACGACGCGATCTTTTGAAGGCGACTCTGGGGACTTCGACACTGCTGTCGTTC
>JARRQQ010000483.1:0-4077 GCA_037381725.1 Sedimentisphaerales bacterium | reverse complement strand
TTCTTGTGGTGATTCAACTGTCCGGCGGTAACGACGGTCTTAACACCGTGATCCCCTACGAGGACGACGAGTACGTCCGCAACCGCCCGACGCTGGCGATGTCGCCGAAAGAGGTACATAAGATCAACTCGTCACTCGGTTTTCACCCGCGCATGGGGGCCTTCATGCGTTTGTACGATGAGGGTCATTTGAGTATCATCCAGGGTGTCGGCTCGCCAAGTCCGGATCGCGACCATGACGGTGCGATGCGGATATGGCATACCGCCGATCCCGACCGACCCAGCCGCCAGACGGGTTGGCTCGGCAGGGTGGTTGACAACGCCTGGCGGCCGGACAAGACCGAGACACCCGCTGTATTTGTCGGACCCATCGTTCGACCTTTCGCTTTGAACGCAGAGAATGTGAATGTCCCTTCCATACAATCGCCTGCTGACCTCATGGCTGGGGAGGCCTGGACTCAGGACTCGGAACTCGTGGCTCGTTCTTCCAGGCCCGACGAAACGAAATCACTATTGAGTTTCCTACAGCGTTGTACGCTGAAGGCGCGTGGCGACACGCAGCGGATTGAAGCCGTGACCACCAGCACAGGGAGCACAGCCGAGTATCCGTCATTTGGTTTCGCTGGAACGTTGCGGACTATTGCCCAACTGATCCGGGCCGACGTCGGTATTCGGATATTCTTCGCCGAGTTAGGCGGCGGTGGGATCGGCGGCTTCGACAATCACGCCAATCAGCGGGGCAACCACGGCGCCTTGCTGCACCAGTTATCTGAGTCCGTCGCGGCGTTCGTCGATGATTTGAAGCGAGACAAGCTGCTCGACGGGGTCTTGTTGATGACGTTTTCGGAATTCGGCCGGACCGTCAAGGAAAACGGCCGACGTGGGACGGGCCACGGTGCGGCTGCACCGATCTTCTTGGCTGGCGGCAAGCTCAAAGGCGGCCTCGTCGGACCACACCCCAGCCTCACGGATTTGGACAACGGCGCGCTCAAGGTTTACGTTGATTTCCGCCGAGTCTACGCAACCGCGCTGGATCGGTGGCTCGGCTTCGAAAGCACGCCCGTATTGGGCACACAGTTCGAGACGTTGGACGTCCTGGATACTTGATTCCCGATTTGTTGCTGTTGTCACGGGTGAAGATCAGCGTAGCTGATGAGCTTGATGCTCAGTCTGTCAATCGCTTTCTTGACCTTCTCGCTGGTGAAGACTTTCGTCACGGCGTCACGGTCCTGGGCGACGTCTTCGTAGCCGGGATGACCGATGGCGCTCATCTCGGGGGTCATCAGGCCGGGGTGATCGACAAATAGATAGGTGCCTGGCTTTAGACTTTCGAGATTTTTGATAAATTTCTCGATTCGGTCTTTGGCCGTCTTGGCATCTCCAAAGCCGGGCATGCTTTGCACACGGCGGTCGGAGGGAAGGATGGTCAGACCGTATTCCTTTGCGAGCTTGGTCCAGAGCGCCTGGACTCTGGGGTCCAGGCCGGAGCAGCCCATGTGAGCGGTCATGTGGCTGACGCGCGGGACCTTGCGTTTGACTATCTCAATTTGGGCGCGCAATTCCTTTTCGACGTCCTCGATCTTCCAATTCGCCTCGTGCAGCGCGGTTCCGGCCGGCGCGCCTTGACGCCGCCAGAGCGTGGGATAGAAGTAGCCATCCGCGTCGGTCAGACTGGGCGCCCACGTCAACGGGCGCCATTTGATGTTGTCCCATTCGCTGGTCAAAGCGACGTGAACGCCGACGTCCAGCCCCGGATTCTCGTTGAGCATTTTGACCGCTTCGGGAAACCACGGGCAGGGCGCCATCAGCTCGACACTCCGTACGATTCCCTCTTTGTAGGATCGGATGCACGCCACGTCAGCGGCGTGACATGAGCCGATATCGTCTCCGCGCACGATCAGGTAGATGCCCTTATCCTGGGCCGCTCCTTGGGCATATTGACTATTCGGGTTGCCCCCAAGGACGGCGAACGCGGACAAAACAACCAGCAAAGCGTATCGACGACTCATTTCTGACTCCTCTCAAATTGTAGCGTTAGTTTCAAGCCCCAATCATAAGTCGCTTTATCAGAACCGTCTGGGAAATCCGGCAAGGAAATATCTCCATCGGGATTCGCGGTCAAGACCCCGGCCTCGATCCAATCGCCCGTCCGCGGATTGAACCATTGAGCCTTGTACTTGCTCTGTGACGACGCGCCTGAGAGCACGGCCTGGGGGCAATCCTTCTCGAAGTACAAGAGGAAAAAGTCTTTCTTGGCGGTTCGGGCGCAGTAGGCCCAGCCGATAAGGCCTTCGGGATTGCCCGATTCGTTTGGCTTCAGGAACTCCCTGTTCGGCGCCAAGCCCTGGTATCGGCGCCCTTCGGAGAGTACAAACGCGGCCAGGTGACGCATCTGGTCGGCGGAGGGCCACTTCATCGCGTCCCAGATGTGAATCTTAGCTGCGTCCTCGACGTTGCCTCCCCACAACGCTCCATCCCAGCCTCCTGCGCCGTAAATGTGGCCGCCGAAGCCGCCGGACAGAACGCTGCCGTACATCGCCGAGCGACAATACAACGCCGAGGTCAGTGTCCCACCCGGTGCGTCGAGCATCCCGGCGTAATAAGGCTCTCCGTTGATGCCCGGCACCGCGGGAGAGGTGTTGAAGATTTCCGTCAGGAGGGCATAGCAGTTGTGCGTGCGCCGGTTGCCGATCTGGTGGAACGTGAGCCACCTGGCTTTGTCCACGTGGCCGAAGTTTCGCAGGCTGGAGGGATTGGAATTCGTGCCCGCCAGCGTGCCGAAAGCAGGGGGACCATACCTGTCGATAACGAGATTAGCCGCCTCGTTCCAATCCCGGGCCGGTATGCTGGCCGAGGGCGTGTCGAAGTGGATCGGGCTGAACAGGCAAATGTTTGCCTGGTAGCGGCTCCAGATGTATTGGACGTACCGCGTGTACGACGCGGGCCATGGGTAGTACTTCTTCCAGACCTGTCCGACGTCACGGCGTGCGACTTCGATAAAAGGAACGATGCCGTTTGCGTTGAGGAAGTCGATCTTCTCATCGAAGTTCTGGAAATACTTGGGATTGAGGCGCTCGAAATCGGGAACGACGTTCTCGAAACCCGGTACCTTGCCTGGAAAGAGGAAGGCGCGGTTACCGTCCTCATCGTGCATGTCCTTCGCGCTGTCTGTGCCGGGCTGCTGCCAGGCGGCGCGCACGACCGTGCCGTCGGAGGTTTTCAACCTGTTCGGCTTGCCGTCGTTGGCCCAGGTTGGAAAGGCGGCGATCATAGCAACACAATTGAAGCCCTGCTCTCTGCGGAATCTCACGTAATCCTTGAATCCCGCCGCCGGACCGACGGGGTGCACGCTGTCGTCATCGTACCATCGGTAGCGAAAAGTCGGCGTCGCCCACCAGGTATCGCCCAGGAGAAAGTAGGGCGTTCCGTCGGCGTACTCGAACGTGTGACCGTTGGCGGAGGCCCGAATCATGCCTCGACGGCATGGATTCTCTTCCTTCTCGCGTTCATCCCACGCGATGGCGGTGAACGTGCCCGTTTTGCCGGCGAGACCCGAATCCTGTCGGTTCGAGCCCGTGCGCCACATCCACGTTCCCGGCGCCGTGGCCAGGACTCGAATACGATATGTGTTGTCACCATCCCAGAATCCGTAGCATCGCCTGCTGAACCCCGGACCTTCGAGGTCGGCCCACACGTCCACGTCCATGTATGGATTTTTATACGATTGGCTCGCATGCAGGGTTATCTGGACTTTCTCCCACACACGGTAGGTTCGAGCAAAGGTCACGTGACCCATGACGAAAACCAAAATCGCCGCTGCAACCAACGGTGGAATTCTCAAGGGTGACATCGCACTTTCGACCATCGCAATTGATCCAGTTCAGGTTTTCTCAATTGGCACCGATGCAGAAGAGGTTGTGCTCCGAGCGGATGAAGAGTTGCTTGTTCGAGACGGCCGGGCTGGCGCAACATTTTTCTTTCAGCGTGTTCCGAGCGAGAACCTTGAATTCGGGTCCCGCCTGGATCACGGTCGTCGTGCCCTTCTCCGAGAGGAAATATATCCTGCCCTCGGCCCAGA
>JARRQQ010000482.1:0-6930 GCA_037381725.1 Sedimentisphaerales bacterium | reverse complement strand
CCACGGATACCCTGGTATATGAGCATCGCTTCTTCATAAAGCGTGGGGATCTCTCGATATTCAAGGTCGGAAAGACGTCCAATATTCTCTGCGATCTTTTCAAGGTCCCCGGCCAACAAGTAGAAGGCCATGAGGTACTCAAAGGCCATTCGATTGCCCGGATTCTGTCGGAGCAGCCCTATCAGCATCTCTACTACGGATTCTTTGTAGAGCCTGGCATTGTCATCCCTTCGTATGTAGGAACCAATCCTGTGAATGAAAGCTACCTGGTCCGGCTCAAATCCATTCTTAAGATCATCCAGCATCGAATCCGCCCGGTCACGATAGACCAGGTTCTTCCTTAGGGCGTTGAGGTATATCCGGGCCGTATCTTCCTGTCCTTTAAGGATATTGATCCAGGCGAGCTTCTCGAGCACCATGCCCATCGGGCCTTCAGTAGCCAAAAATTCGGACGCCAGCTTCTCGGCAAGGTTCACATTTCCCAGCTCGATGTACATATCGCACATCTTCAACTGCGTCATAGAAGACTCCTCCTGCTCTTCTGTCAGCAAGAGCGCATGTGGCTTCTGTGGGAAACAGAACATGTCATATCCCAACCGGCCGGCGTAGTACAAGGCCCGATCGATGTCGTGATTGCAGTAGATGTTGTAGATATTCTTCGGCAAACGCTCGCCGAGCGCGAGAACCTCGGACCACCGCCCCTGACGAGACAGAGAATTCATAACGACGATTTGCCTGTGGATCCTGTCGGTGCTGAAAAACAAACCAGCGACCAGAACCACGAAGGGAAGCACAGGGACAACACGCGTCTTTCTAGCCTTTTGTTTCCTGAGACGGGCGAGATCGGCATTTCCGTACTTGCCGAGCAATGTGCGCCATAAGAATATCAATAGAACTGTGGCCGGTACGAAGGCACACAATGCAACAATCAAAGCCTTCGAGGATCCCCTTCCATCCGTGGTCAATTCCGTGTAGGGAATCAACACAAGAAAAGCCTGCTTGAGTGAAAGATGAAAGACGTATTCAGCAAGAATCCAAATGATAGCGACGACAGCCGGGATTGCGAAAACGGCCGCTATCCACTCTTTACGGATAAAAAGCAGGTAGATCGTGGTCATCAGTGAGAAGACGAAAACACCTCCAGCCCCCGCAAGCCAGTAGCTGACGCCCGCCATGAGACAATATTCAGCTATGTGAATTGTCGTCTTGCGGACCGGCACTTTTTCGAAAATGAGCGAAAACAACAAGCCCAAAGAAAGGACCAGACATATCGCAAGCGGATGCTCATAGTGATTATAGAGCAGAACGACCATGATCGCCGGGAAGAAAGGTAAAATGGTCGAATCGGGATGGCCGACATAAGCCAAATGCCGTCTCGAAAGTTCAAAAAGACACAGGGCCATCAAGACGATAAGTAGCGCCCCCAGCCATGAATAGTAATACCCCTGAGAGAGCAAACCGTACATAAAGAGAACAAATCCCCCAGGGACACTGAGCGAATTTCTTAGAAATTCCCAGCCGGTAACGAACACAGGGATATCCGTAATGAGAGTGCCAAAACCGCGATAGATCAAGTTCGGCTTCACAACGGTCCCTAAGTAGACATAACTGAACAAGAAGAATATCAGGCCGAGCGCCAGTCGGCCCCTACTCAGTAGTGTTCTTTTTTGCCTCTGAACCATTGAAAACCGGTTTCTCCAAAACCTACTCGCGCTCTTGCCATAGCCCAGATTCCCTGGCTTTCGCTGTAGCTCCTGTAATAGGAACATCAACCTCAATACAATCCTTACTCCGGGCAGCCTGGGCGAGCGCGTGTTTTCCCACCTTCACCGGGCCTGTAATCAATTCGGGGACACTGTATGTTTCCAGAAGCGAATCGTAGTACGTGGGATCTCGCTGAGGCAACACAAATGGCTTGTGAGCTGTGCCATCATCGTGAACATAGCTGAGATACGTTCTCGTAAAACGGCCGTCCCGGCGCCTGCTGCTGAATGCGATCCACCGGCTGTTGCTCGACCAACTGTGCCACGATTCGGAATACTTGCTGTTAACGGCGAGTTTGCGATATTCTCGCGTCGAAAGGTCCATCATATAAAGATCACTGCTCGATTGATACACCGGGAAACAACCATACTCACACATGCAAAACAGCAGAAATCTCCCATCCGGTGAAATCCGAGGTAACAAAATGCTCAAGCCCGTTTCATCGCCGGACAAGACAATCTCGACGTCTCCCCAGCTATTGGTTCGCCTATCGTAGCGGATGCGGCACAGGTCGTATTTGAGCTTATCGTAATTCTCAGGTGGTATGGTGTTCCGGTCCTTCCACAGGATGGGACCGCTGCAAAAGTAGAGCCACTGACCGTCCGGAGACCACGTCGGATAAGTTTCGAGTCGATTCTTATCCGCCAACTGAGGCGGGCAGATCGCTCTTCGCTCTTTGACCATGTAACAGACCAACGCCGAATCGAGATCGACTACGTCACGCACTTCCATCCGACCCGCCTGAAAGAACTGGCGAACCTTGTTGATCGAGTACACCGCTAACGCACCGCTCGGATGCCACGCCGTGTAGCCCCACTTTGCCCCGATCTTTCGGACCTGACCGTCGTGAGCCAGCAGTGTGGAGCTTCCATAGACCGCACTCCGGAGACCGATGGTCAGTGTATCCGGATCATTGCCGACGAAGCTGTGACAGTTCAGACACCCTCCTTCAAAAGACCGGCCGTGCATCACGAGGGATTCATCATAGTTTGCTAGATCGCGCTGATAAATTCCAATATCCTTCCACCAATTGTATATAGGTAACATACGCCGATATACAATGGTACTGTCGATCTCCTCCTCGGCGACGGCATTGAATATGCTCTGAAACTTCCGCCACTCCTGCCCCTCACTCTTAACATAAATATCGAAACAGATTTCACGACCTCTACCAGCCCGCAGCAGACTCTGCCATTTTCTCGGAGGAATGCGCACCTGCCCGGTTTTGCTAGAGATATCTATGGTGTCATCGCTGCCCGTGTGAAGCTTAACGAAATATAGATTCCCTTTTTCGAGAATACGGAAATTGAGCGGTGCGATATTGGCCGGGATAACGATATCCGAGTAGTCGGGACTGATTTGAGGTTGAGTCTCGACCTCCACATAATCCCGGACCATTTTGCGTGAACCGAGGGTAAACCACAATCCCACAACAATGGCAACAACACAAAACAGTATTGTCACGGTAACTCTGTTTCGTGATCCGCACGTCATATGCTATGAAACAGTAATCGATGGTGCATGAGTCTATTGCCGAATTAGATCAAATAGGACACGTTAAAAATGCCTACGGACCAAGGCAAATCGGCATACGTCCGCTGCCCATTATACTCTTACTTTCTTCTTTCCGCCAACCACTATCCGAATGGGGAAATTTGATAAAGGTTGTCACAGATCGAGTGGAATGGTAGAGTGGTCATTGAAAATTTTCTAATGTGAAAGGATAATACGAACCGGGCACGCTACCTTATGGAACCCCCCATACTTGATATTCGAGATGTCTGCTATGAGATCAACAACAAACCGATCCTGAATCAGGTTTCCTGGCAGATTAACAAAGGAGAGCACTGGGCGGTTCTGGGACCCAACGGGGCCGGAAAAACCACCCTGCTGAAGATCGCCTGTGGCTACATCTGGGCGAACGCGGGAGGCACGGTGCATCGGAACGGTAGAGCGCTCGTAGATCTGCGAGAGTTGAGAAAGAGCATCGGCTGGGTGACTATATCGCTGGCCGCTCAAATCCCGCCCGGCGAAAACGTCACGCGAACTGTCGTCTCAGGCAAGTTTGCACAGCTCGGACTCTGCGCATACACGGGACAAGAGCCTCAGGATGCCGACTTTTCTCAGGCCCGTGAGTATTTGTCCGAAATGGGGTGCGCCCACGTGGCAAACCAGAAGTTCGGAACGCTTTCACAGGGAGAAAGACAACGGGTGCTCATCGCGAGGGCACGCATGGCCCAACCCTTGTTGCTGATCCTGGACGAGCCGTGCGCCGGTCTGGACCCGGGTGGCCGAGAGATGCTTCTGCAATCAATTCAGAACTTGACTAAAGCCCAGCGTCAGATGGGACTAGTCTTCGTGACTCAGCACATTGAGGAGATTATGCCCATTTTTGACAGGGTCGTGGCGCTCAAGGACGGTAGGATCATTGAGCAAGGTCCGAAAGGGGAAGTCATCGGCCCGGAACTTATCCGGCGGCTCTACAGCGTTTCCGCCAGAGTGCTTAACTCGGCGGGCCGGTATTGGATGATTCGCGATTGAAGAAGGAGAATGAGTACGATAATGAAGGGCAAGAAAGACCAAGACTGTACCGGGGGTCATTCGGTGAAAGGATTGCCGATGTTCACTGCATCGGCGCCGGAAATCCTGGCAAAAGAAAGGGCTGATCTGGAGGCGCTCGCAAGCAAACCTCGCTTGCAACGGTGGCGAGGCTATTTTGCCAAGACCGGGCCCGGCTGGCTGCAAAGTGCTCTCGTGCTGGGAAGCGGCAGCGCGATGGCATCGCTGTTCGCGGGGGCTTTTCTCCAGTACAGGCTGCTTTGGGTCCAACCTCTGGCTATGGGCTTGGGTATCATCATGTTCTGGGCCATGGCCTATCAGACACTATCGACCGGCGTGCGCCCTTTTTACGCGATGAAGCATTACATCCACCCGGTGGTCGGCTGGAGCTGGGCCATCGGGGCGCTGGTGGCGACGATCATCTGGCACTTGCCTCAGTACGCATTCTCGGCCTGGGTGTTTTGGATGTCTCGACCGCCGTCGTCTGGACATATAGTATCGGTCATAAAGGCATTCGGCTCTACGAACGCATCCTCAAGGGCCTGGTCTGGATGATCATCGTCGCCTTCACGATTGTCATCGTGCGCCGCGCCATCGAGGGAAGCATTCAGTGGGGCAAGCTCTTCAAAGGATTTCTGCCGTTGTACATTCCGACGGACCCGCGGGGCGTCTCGATTGTCATGGCGGCGTTCAGCGCCTCCACCGGAATCAACGCCACGTTCCTCTTTCCCTATACCCTGCTCGCCCGAGGGTGGGGCAAAGAGCATCGCGGCCTGTCGGGGTTCGATCTCGTCACCGGCATGATGCTGCCCTTCTGCATCGCGACTTCACTCATGGTCATCGCCACCGGGTGCACGATCTACGATCCCGTGCAATTCGCCTCCGGCTCGACGAAACTCTCGCCCATGACCGCGGCGGCCATGCTCCAATCTGCCGGGCTTGGCGTGTTCTTTTCACGAATCGTGTTCGGCCTGGGGATACTGGGCATGGCTCTCAGCTCGATCACGATGCACATGATTATCTGCGGCTTTGCCGTCTGTGAGATATTCGGGATCGAGCCGGGTAGCTGGCGTTACCGCTTTGCGTGCCTGATCCCGGCGCCGGGCGTCGTGGGCGTGGTTCTGTGGAAGTATATTGGGCCTTGGATCGCTATCCCCACGTCGGCGATTTGCGGCCTGATGCTTCCGATCGCGTTTGTCGCCTTTTTTATTCTCAACAACAGTAAGAAATATCTCGGCGATGACAAACCGAGCGGATCCAAGGCCTTGATATGGAACATCGCGATGGTGATTTCTGTTATCGCGGCTTTCGCCAGCATCGTCTACTACCTTCTGTCGCGGATATGATCCGGGTCACCCTTTCTCGGGGCCCGAGCTGGCCCAGATCGCATTAACATCGTCCTTGACCCGCTCACCGCGATACATTCGCAGAAAGTGTCGTTGAATCCCGAGTCCGCTTGCCTCGGCAACCTTCACAGCACGGATGTTGTCGGTCGGTACGTCCAGGAACACGGCTTTTCCCGCGCACCGGTTCAACGCATCCGACAACAACGCCCGACCGGCATCTTCAGTCGCCACGCATGGACCGATCTGGATGGCGTTTCGTCCGGGCCGCATGGTGACAAAGCCCTCCACACGGTCACCTTGTATCGTGACACGAACGTTCTGTGGATATTCCCTGAATAACGCATCCAACATCTTCGCCCGATTCTCACCTGTCACTCGCCTGTCAAACTCAATTAGGCTCGGACCCAAGACCTCAGACTCAAGACCCAAGACTCGATTCATGAGTCTTGAGTGTTGTGTCTTGAGTCCTGTCGGCATACTTCCCTCGAATCGAACTAACTCGTATTCGGGCATGAATCCCAACTTTTCATAGATAGGCTGCCCCAGATGCGTCGCATCAAGACGAATCGTCTTGATTTTGCACGCATCGAGATAGTTGAGAGCATGTTTCAAAAGGGCCGTGCCTGTGCCTTTCCCCCGTGACTCTTTCTCGACGAGGACCATTGCCACCCAGGCCACACGATCGGAGACAAACGTCATGGTCGTCCCCACGGAGCGTCCATCAAGCTCAGCCACAAAGCAGCCTTCGGGTCCCAAGTTCAAGAAACGCAGCCAATCCGATTCCAACTGGTTCCACCCCGCCTGCTGTGTCAATCGCAAGCCGAGTGCAACATCATCCATCGTCATTTGTCGAATCTTTATCATATTCGCTGAATATACAGGATATACCGAGTCGAGGATAGCTTGCAATCTGGCGAGCCTGTGGTACTATCTTGCCATGCAAACACAGAAAAAAGGCAAGACACGACGTGAATTCTTAGGCGGGGTAGCTGCGACGGCCGGGTTGCTTTCAATTCCACGACGCTTGCTCATGCCTATCGAAGCGCAAGCGGCCCCCGATTCCAAAGACCGGCAACGTATTGAGGCGGCGATTCCAAAGAAAGCCTTCGCCACGCCCCGCAGACCTCGCAAGCTACTGATCTTCGACCTTAACGTCGGATACGGCGGGCACGGCTCCATCCCTGCGGCCAACACGGCCTTCACGCTAATGGGCAAGAGAACGGGTGCTTTCGAGACCGTAGTCAGCAAAGACCCGTCCGCC
>JARRQQ010000481.1:0-5366 GCA_037381725.1 Sedimentisphaerales bacterium | reverse complement strand
CAACTGCAACTCTGCAAACTCGGCACACCTGAGTCGGTCTATGTTAAGTATAAACCCGTTAAAGGCTTACGCATCCATCAGCAGGAATTCAAGCCGAAACAGGTCCTGATCAAAGGCATCAAAACCAAAGGAAAACAGATGACCGCCAAGAGCATCGCTCGGATTGATACCCGGACCGGACGCTGGTGGAATAGGAAACTCCGCTCACCAAAAGGAATTCTGACATAAGGGGCGACTTCTCGACTGTCTTGTATTCTACAGAAGCTTCAATTTGTGCCGGTTTTGCTCGCCACTCCTTGGTTTTTCTGGTTTGTTCCAGGCTTCGTAGAGCTCGATCAGGTTTTTAAGTAACTCGATTGTGTGCTCAATCTGCTTGAATCATCTTGAGACTGAGATGAAATTACGGTATTATGAGGATTAAAGTTTGAAGGAGTGATTCAGTAAAGCGTATATGGGAAATCCCGGTTCCTATCAGTGGCTTGGTTTCGATACGCCTTCGGCTACTCGACCCGGCGGATACGTCGCTTGCCATACAATTGACAAAGCAATATCAGAAAGGAATATGAAAATATGTCAGTATTCAGCACCAGCGCTCCCGCTCTTTGGGTTATTATCTATTTGATCCCATTAGCCTACGCAGGATCAATAGCTCAATCTGAGCAAGCAGCATCCAGCAATGATGAGAGATTGCGGATGCAGTTGGGAAAGCTTGATTATAAGATCCTCTATGAAACATGGAATGAGGACAACTATGAGTTGTATATGGCAAATGCAGATGGCTCAGACCCGGTTAATCTCACCAACACACCGGATGTGGATGAACATTATGTGAAGGCCTCCCCGGATGGCACAAAGATATGCTTTCTGGCAAGGGAGAAATCCAGAGCGGAGAAGTGCTGCAGACAGCCCAGCAAGGTGCTTGACATATATTATATGAATCTCGACGGTACTGGCCGGACTAAGGTTGCAGAACACGCTGGGTCGCCGTGCTGGAGTCCGGACGGAACAGCTATAGCTTATCAAACCGGGGGACATTTCCGTCCGGAAAAGTGTAAATTCGCGAAGGGATTATTCATATATGATCTAAGCACAGGTAAACACAAAGAACATCCAACAGCTAAGAAACTCAAAGGCTTCCAAACTCTCTCATGGCCCAATGAAAATTGGCTACTTGCCAGATTGTCAGAAAATAATCCATACGGTGGCGAGGGCTTTGCTATCATTGAAGCTAAAGGAAGCAATGTTCTCAAACTGAAGGGCTATGGTGGGGGATGTAGGAGTTGCTGATGTGGATCTGGTGTCAGGGAATCCCGCAGTTAGTAATGTCAAATCTGTTGTTGAGGAAAAAGAAGGAATATACACGTACCATGTTGACTGGTCGCCAGATGGTAGATTCATCGCCTTTGCGAGTGGTCCCAAAGGAAAAAGGAGCCTGAGTGAACCAGTAGAAATGATCGGTGTAAAAGCCCCGGGCTGGAATATCTACGTGGCAGATCCCTCACAGAAAAACAGGTACGTTGCCATTACCGTTGACGGCAATAGCAACAAAGAACCGGACTGGCTACCAGTGAGAAAGGAGAATTAGGAATGAGGTTGGCGACGTATTTGCTTTTGATCCTCATCATATTCTCAGGACTGTCCTGCAAGAAATCCAGTGATTCCAATACTGCACCCGGTAAACCGGAAGTTGTTAACACGAAGACTGGCATAGAAATGGTCTTGATCCCTGCTGGCTGGTTTGAGATGGGAAGTAAGGAAGGGAAAGCCGATGAATCACCTGTCCATCGTGTATGGGTTGACTCCTTCCTCATCGATAGGTATGAGGTAACACAAGGGCAGTATACCAGGCTGGCAGATTCCAATCCCTCACACTTCAGGGATACCGGTAGACCCGTAGATACTATAACCTGGGCTGATGCAGCCCTTTACTGCAATCTTCGCTCCCGCGCTGAGGATCTTCAGCCTTGCTATGACGAAGAGACTGCTGAATGTGATTTTACTGCGAATGGATACCGACTCCCTACCGAAGCGGAATGGGAATATGCCTGTCGGTCAGGAACTGACACAGAATTCTTCTTTGGCAGCGATATGCGCAGGCTGAAAGGATACGCCTGGTATGCTGAAAACTCCCGTGATAGAACGCATCCCGTGGGTCAGAAGAACCCCAACGCGTTTGGTCTGTATGATATGTATGGGAACGTGGCTGAGTGGTGTAATGATGTATATAGTAGCAGTTACTATAAAGCAAGTCCATCAAGGAATCCTCGGGGTCCGAAGGAAGGAGACAAGCAGGTTCTGCGCGGTGGAGCATGGGATTCCAGCATAGATCATTGCCGATCTGCGTGGCGCACAGGTGAAGAATTCGGCTTTGTGGACGCTTGCACAGCGCAGAACACAATCGGATTTCGCTGTGTAAGGAATGCTCCTCAGAACGCTTCGGTCCCTCCTGATAACTTCTGATATCTCATGTCCATACAGCAGGCTTGCTCCTGAAGTCAAAAGACACCCTCAACATGACTGTGCTGTCATCGCCAAATGGAATATCTCCTTTAATAAAGAGGTCTGGAGTCATAAAAGGTCGTGATCGGACGAATTACGTCACTCCCCTACATGCGTTATTCTACATTCTTTCCCTTTTTTATTAACGATGCGAACCCGCAGCCAATCACACGCTGGCATCGTGTCTGTAGCTTGACGCAGAACAGGATCAACATTCGTATAGACTCTGTTCGTTATCTCTTCAAGACGTCGTACATTGAATCCGTTGACGCCCGATAAATTTTTTTCAAATTCTTTCTTGGGCCCAAAAACTTACATTTTTTGGGACTCGATTTGCAGAAATTGCTATTTGTGGTGTCAAAATAGTGACACACGCTGTCAAGGAAATTTGACGCCGTGTGAGTCATAGAATTGAAGCTATTCTACTGGTGACATTTCGTTCTTCAAAATCTTCAATTTGTACCAGTTTTGCTCGCCACTCTCTGTGTAGATCGTCAATGTAACGACGGGGCCTATCCCTAATCAGTATCGGCCCCGAATCGATGTCATTCCTCGTTGCTGGCTATCTTTGAAGCTTACGGCTACGGAGCTGCCCGATACAACCGGATATCGTCAATGTACATCGTGCCTGTACCGCCGGACGCGGCACCGCCTTTGCTTCCCAGGCCAATCGCGAGCTTATCAACGTTGGTCAGATTAATTCCTTGGTCGGCAAAGTCCTGTAGCAAAACACGCCATTGCCTCCAAGTCGTGTTTGTTGCCGCACTTGGATCATCGTGGGCTATTACTGCCGGCGCTCCGGCAGTGTTGGAGATCGCCACATATAACGGGTCGGCCGCATTGGCCGCATCGCCACGGGTCCAGAGCGACAACTCCCCAACACCTGCTACTGTCCAGTCTCTCGGCGCCGTTAACGTTAGCACCGCCTCTGAATTTGCCACGCCGGCTTCGTTAAAGTACAAGAGCGGCATGGATTGGTCGCCGCCATGGACAATCCTCTGCTCGGCATACGGCGGGAGTAAATAGCCGACCTGCGCGCCGTTGCCAGGGACACCGAAGCCGTCGATCCAGTGCTGCCAGATAGCTTCCCCATCCGCGTCATTGTCGGTATAGCTCTCAAAATCATCGACCATGAGAAAATCACCGACTGTAAAGCTCCAGACGGGACCTTTCACCGTCGTTCCATTATAAACTTCGTCCACGCGCCAATAGTACCTTGTGCCCAGATTAAGTAAACCCGGATCATAGCTTTCAGCTCCCAGCCCCTTGGGGCCTTTGTACTCGGACGAGCCGGTGTTGGCGCTGCGTACGGTGTCCTTATCCAACCCGAAGTATACCTCGTGTGAAGCGGCGTTATCTGCCGCCGTCCAGTTTAAGATTGTGGCCATCGCCACATCGGTCGCACCGTTGGCCGGCTGCGGATTTCCGACCGCACCCGGCGTCGTAAAGGTCCAGACGTCCCCTTTATTTGTGTCGAAGCCGTCAAATTCATCAACTCGCCAATAGTACACCTTTTCTTGTTCGAGTGAGCTGGGAGTATAGAACGCCCCTCCCGTAGGAACGCCCACGGTGGCATTGTTCACCTCGCCAAAGTCACCGCCGAGGTAGATCGTGTGTAATTTCGCACCGAAGCCCGGCGTCCAGGTCAGGATCACCGTCGTTCCTGCGCTCTCGGCACCATCGGCCGGATTCGGATTATACGCCGTCTTGGGTGGGATGGAAAAACTCCAGACATCGCCTTTCCACGGACTATTCGGATCCGCGTCATTAACTTCGTCAATTCTCCAGTAGTAGGTCGTGCCGGGAACAAGACCATCTGGATAGGCAAAGCCGGGGAAGCCAGCGACGTAGTAGTCTGTCATCTGGTTGCCGCGGAAGACATCTGAATCCGCCGTGGCTTGTTCCACGTCGCTGAAATTGTCGCCCAAATACACATCGTGCGATACAGCCTTGTCTCCCGGCTTCCAGGAAAGCGTCACCCACGTACCAGGATGTAAGGTGCCATCTTCCGGAGTAGGATCATAGGCCTGCATCAGCCCTCCTATCCTATCCGGCACGTACGAGCCCTCATAACAGCGGGCATGATCCACATAGTACGTCTGTCCCACATTGGAGATTAGGATTTGCCACATTATCAATCTATCCTCGGAGGCTTCAAACGTCAGGTAGTACTCCTGCCACTCCTCAGTCGGATTGACGACCTGTTGCGCTAGAGCACCCCACTCGCCTGCCGCATTCTGCTCGGCGCGAGAGGCCGAAAGCGCGACCGGCCCGGGATCTCCTTTCAGCCAGAAGGACATCGTGTAGGTTGTGCCTTGCACGACGCTAAATCTCCGGGTGTGATCGAATCGCAGATTCCACGTTCCTCCCGCCGGTACGCCCGTGACTTCAATGAAAACACACTGCTCACCTTCGATGGCTTCTTTGGTATCAATGCTGAGAAGCCCTGTCGCATTCTCCTGCTTGTACAGTCGCCATCCGGGAATGTCCTGCAAGTCGGTCCCCGTACCATCCTCGAAACCGGGATTGTCAAACAGATTGACAATCTTCTGAGCATCAACCGTGGATGTTCCAACAAACAGGAACGTCAGAATCAGAACCACATCTCTGTGTTTCATCTTTCTTACCTCCTTCGTGAGTTTATTTGATCCGGAATTTCCCCATTTACACTTTGCTGAAACGCTCCTGCTAGCTTCAGTTTCTATAATACCACAATTTATACCCGTCTCAAATGAATTTGTCCGGTTGATGCTGAGAAAAGGTGAAAGTTTTCTGTAAGCAACGAACGTAATGCGTTGCGATGCTCTTTGATATTTAAAAAGAATGATTCTGCGGCCTGGGTAAAATCAATGAAGCTTTGATAATAC
>JARRQQ010000480.1:0-4094 GCA_037381725.1 Sedimentisphaerales bacterium | reverse complement strand
CTTTGTTCCTTTCGTACAGGGAGATCAGGGCGTCGTAGATGTGGCGGTGCTCGATTCGATAGAAGGCATCGGCCTGGAGTATCTCGATGACTTCACCGATACACTCGGGATCGATAATCATCGAACCGAGAAGTGCCGCCTCGGCCGACAGTGACTCGGGCATACTTCGAGCCGGAGCCGGAGCGCTCGAACTCTCCACCCCAGCCTTCACCGACGCCGACGGTTTTGCGGTCTGAGTTCTTCCGTTAGTTGCCATGAACCACAGAATTCACTCCAAGATGGCCAATATCCATGCTGCTCACGATCCGGCATTCTACCGCCCCCCCGCCTGACCGTCAAACACTTGCTGCAATTATTGTCCGGTGGGTTGCCCGGTCCTTCTGCTAGGACAAGTGGAACAGCAATCAGATCCTACACGCTGTTCCGGCAACACCCGGGTGGTGGAACTTCTAGCCGGCTGATGATCGCCGTTTTGTGGATAGAATGTTTCCGGACTCGCCCAGACAAGCTGGTCTCCAAGCCCACATACAGTCGGCGGGCAGGGCCCGCCTCACTGCAGCGCGGGCGTTCCGGAAGATAATGAAATGTCAGTTCACCGCGAGGACTTCTTTGACCTCGGGCACCCTTTCCTTCAGGATTCTCTCGATCCCCATTTTCATCGTCATCGTCGCGCCGGGGCATCCCTGACAGGCCCCCTGCAAGCGGACTCTGACGGTGTTATCGTCGTCGATGCCGACCAGTTCGACGTCGCCGCCGTGACTCTGCAAAGGCCCGCGAATGGCCTCGATCGCGCCCGTTACCCTCTCCTGCATGCTCTGTTCGTTTTGTTCGCTGGCGGCATTGCCGCAACCGCAGTTTTCACACATGATGAGTCTCCAAAAGATTTCCTATCTACCGCATTATACAGGACACGCTGCGCGATTTCCACTCCTCTTTTCCGGCCAGTCCTGCCAAGTCGAGGACAGGCACATGCCGGACTTATACCATGGGTTTTTCGGAATTTCATACCGCCATCTTGCGATGTCGGTTCATCAGAAAATCTCGCCTCAGCGGCTGGTCGCCCCCACGAATGAGTTGGGAGTTGAAGCTGCCCCGCCTCAGTGACGAATTCGGGACGTTTCAGCGCAAATCGCTCCGATTTCGTGTGACTTCGGTGGGAAATCTGCGGAAAACTGTTATAAACGGCCAAATAAATCGCCGAAAACAATTGAACAGGCAGAAGAGTTTTGATAGAATTGTCGTGTATTCGTATGAAAACATGCGGATACGAACCTGATACACCCTGACGGTCAGGGTGGTAACGGCATTACGGCAAAGCTGTTATGTCCATTGTGGTGGATTGGGACGATGCGGTATCGCCCAGTTGGCCGCTTCGGAAGAGCGAAAAAGCCGTAAGCGTTGGGATAACAAATGTTTATCAGGAGACCCAAAAAATGTATTCTCATCCCCTCCCTTCGGGCGCTTCCGCTCGATGCGCCACCAATCCCGAGTTCGCCAACGGCGCGCAAATCATTGTCAGGACGCTACTTGAGCTTGGCGTCGATACCATCTTCGGGTATTCAGGAGCCAAGGTCTTGCCCCTCTTTGACGCTCTCTACGAGGCGTCCGGCGGTCCATCGTCCGTCGCGACGTCGAACCATCCGGCAACTCAGGTCACTAGCGAAAAGCTTCGGAGAATAAAAATGGCTGAAAAGACATCCAAATTGAAATCAGGCGCCCAGATCATCGTCGACACGCTCCTCGAAGAGCACGTCGACACCATGTTCGGCTACACCGGCGGCGTCGTTCTGCCCTTGTTCGACAAACTCTACGACGCACCGATCAACTTCATCGTCCCGCGTCACGAGCAAGGCGGCTGCCACATGGCCGACGCCTACGCCCGCGCGAGCGGCAAGGTCGGCGTCGTCGTCGCCACCAGCGGCCCGGGGGCCTGCAACTTAGTCACCGGGCTGGCTACCGCGATGATGGACTCAATCCCCCTCGTCGCCTTCACGGGCCAGGTCCGCACGGAACTGATCGGAAACGACGCTTTCCAGGAGGCGGACACCACCGGCATTACCCGTCAGGTCACGAAATATAACTGCATCATCAAAGACGTTCGAGACGTTGCGCGGACCGTCAAGGAGGCCTTTCATATCGCCTCGACCGGCCGGCCCGGCCCCGTCCTGATTGATCTGCCGGTCGACGTGGAGGTCGCCACGTGCAGCACAGACGGCTCGACGGAGATGAATCTGCCCGGCTATCGCGTCCGAACCAAAGGACACGCCAGACAAATCACGACCGCCGCCAACGCCATTAACAAATCCGAACGACCCGTCCTCTACGTCGGCGGAGGCGTCATCGCCGCCAACGCCAGCGAAGAACTAAGAGCTCTGGCCGAGAAGGCACACCTTCCTGTGACGATGACGCTCCTCGGATTGGGCGCGTACGATCAGCGAAAGCCAGAGTCTCTCGATATGCTCGGCATGCACGGATCCGCCTACGCAAACTATGCGGTCCAGGAATGCGACTTGATGATTGCCGTCGGCGCCCGCTTCGACGACCGCGTCACGGGCAAGATCGAGACCTTCGCGCCCCACGCGAAGTTCATCCATATCGACATCGACCCGTCCAGCATATCGAAAAACGTCCACGTAGACATTCCCGTCGTCGGCGACGCCAAAGCTATCCTCACGGAGCTGGCGCGCCAGGTCGAGCACCGCGAACGAAAAGAATGGTTCGACAAGATCGCAGCGTGGAAAAAGAAATTCGCCTTCCGCTACGATCCGAACGCCTCGACGATCAAGCCCCAGTACGTGATCGAGGAGCTTTGCCGCCAGACGAACAGCGAAGCCATCGTAACGACCGGCGTCGGCCAGAACCAGATGTGGGCCGCCCAGTTCTACAAGTTCGTCAGGCCTCGGCAGCTCATCTCCTCGGGCGGACTCGGGACGATGGGCTTCGGTCTGCCGGCTGCCATCGGCGCGCAGATCGCCCTGCCCGATGCCACGGTCATCGACATCGACGGCGACCACAGCTTCAATATGACCATGACGGAACTGGCTACGGCGGTCGAGCACAATCTGCCGATCAACGTCTGTATCCTCAACAACGGGTACATGGGAATGGTCCGCCAGTGGCAAGAGCTTTTCTACGGCAAGCGCTATTCCAAGAGCTACTTGAAGAACCCGGAATACGAAGCCCTCGCCAAGGCCCTCGGCGCCGTCGGCATGACGGTCGATAAGAAGGCCGACGTTCCCAAGGCCATCGCACAGATGCTCGAAGAGAGGCGGCCTTGCGTGGTCGATTTCAGAGTTGAACCGGAAGAGAACGTCTGGCCGATGGTCCCGGCCGGCAAGAGCCTGAGCGAAATGGACGGGCTGGAAATTTTGGAAAGGTTGATCTGACCATGAAGCATATCATAAGCGCATTAGTCGAGAACAAGCCCGGCGTCCTGGCTCACGTCGCGGGGATGTTTGCCGCCCGCGGATTCAACATCGACTCATTAGTCGTCGGTCGAACGGAAGAACCACTGCTCAGCCGGATGACAATTGTCGTAGTCGGCGACGACAGGGTCGTCGAGCAGGTCCGCAAGCAGTTAGCTAAGCTCATCCCGGTTGTCAAGGTTCAGGACTTTGTCGGCCAGCCGGTCGTCGCACGCGACCTGATGCTAATCGCCATTTCCGCGCCGCCGGAGAAGCGACCCGAGATTCTATCGCTGATCGAGATGTTCAAAGGCAAGGTCGTGGACATCGGCCAGAAGTTCGTCATGGTCGAAGTCAGCGGGCCCGAGGAGAAGATCGAGGCGTTCATCGACGTCTGCAAGCCCTACGGCATCAAGAGCGTCGCCAGAACCGGAACGATCGCCATGCCCAGGCACGGAACGGCAATCATCCCGTCAGGGAAAAACTCCAACCCCCGACCGGAACACTAGGGGCGGCCCCGCGTGGCCGCCCTGGGCAGGCACACGAGCCTGCCCCTACGACGGTCAGGCCGATCAATACCGGCAAACGAGCGTTTTCCTCCGCAGCCCGACTCCCGTCTTTTGTCCGTCGTCTGTTCTCCGCCCTTCGACTTCAGTCTTTCCTTGCGCATCATTGGCTTTGTTTGCAGCC